>CAZNTY010000427.1:0-19776 GCA_964576085.1 uncultured Undibacter sp.
CCACTGGCGCTCGCGCCGTGCGCGAGCCGGACAGCCTACCGACCGTGCCCGGAATGCGTGGATGTGCGCACTTGCACGTTGCGCAAAACATTGATTGCCGTGCGCGACGCATCCGCCGAAATTCTGGAGCATACCATGTTGGCGGATATTGCCGGCGCCAAAGCGGCAAAACGGCGCGGCTTAAAACACTTACTATCCTGATTGACTTAGTCAGGATTAGGTGATCTGCTCGCTCGTCTGGATGGACGGAGCACAGGCAGCCTTTTTGAGACCACCCACGCTTCCTTTGGAACCGCCGCATCGTTCGCACGTTGCTGTCGTCGCGCCGATTCCAGGAGGTAACAGGCAGTCAAGACGGATGCTGAGCGCCGCAACGACAATCTTCGAAGCCGGATTCGACAGGAGAATTGGCTATGACCAGATCGATTGGCCTGCGACCCATCAATACCATACTGTTTTACGCTGCGCTTGCGGCGGCTTTGACCTTCATCATGACGATTGTCGCCTTTGCGCAGACGACGCTGCTCAACGTCTCCTATGATCCGACGCGTGAGCTCTATCGCGCCTACAATGCCGAGTTCATCAAATTCTGGAAAGAAAAGACCGGCGAAACCATCGCCATCCAGCAGTCGCATGGTGGTTCGGGCGGACAGGGACGGGCGGTGATCGACGGTCTCAAGGCCGACGTCGTGACGCTTGCGCTCGAATCCGACATCAATGCGATCGCTGACAAGACAGGAAAGATTCCGGCCGACTGGCGCCAGAAATTGCCGAACAATTCCACGCCTTATACGTCGACCTATGTGTTTCTCGTCCGCAAGGGAAACCCGAAACACCTCAAAGACTGGGACGACCTGATAAAGCCGGGTGTCCAGGTTATCGTGCCTAATCCGAAAACGTCAGGCGGCGCGCAATGGGCTTATCTCGCCGCCTGGGGCTATGCCAACCAGAAATTCAACGGCGATGAAACCAAGATCAGGGAATTCGTCGGCGCGCTGTACAAGAACGTCCCCGTGCTTGATTCCGGCGCGCGCGGTTCAACCACGACGTTCGTCAAGCGCGGTCTCGGCGACGTGCTGCTGTCTTGGGAGAACGAAGCTTTCCTCGCGATCAATGAACTCGGTCCGGATAAATTCGAGATCGTCGTTCCCCCAGTTTCGATCAAGGCCGAGCCATCTGTCGCGCTGGTCCTCGGCAACACGGAGGAAAAGGGCACCACCAAAGTGGCGCAGGCCTATCTCGAGCATTTATACAGCCCCGCGGCGCAGACAATCATTGCGCAGAACTATTACCGTCCAGCCAAGCCGGAATTGGTCGACCCCGCAGAACTCAAGCGTTTTCCGCCGGTCAAGATGATGACGATTGACGATCCGGTGTTCGGTGGCTGGCGAAAGGTGACACCCAAGCACTTCGCCAACGGCGGCATATTCGATCAGATCTATCGCCACTGATCGCTTGCATCCGAACATGACGTCAGCGGACAGTTCATGGCGGCGTCCGAGCGTTATCCCGGGTTTCGGGCTGACGTTCGGATTCGCGATCTCATATCTTAGCCTTATCGTGCTGCTTCCGATCGCGGCGCTGGTGCTGCGCACCACCGCGTTGTCGTGGCATGAATATTGGGAGATCGCCACCAGTGAACGCGTCGCCGCCGCTTTACGGCTGTCGTTCGGGGCCTCGCTCATTGCCGCGACGATCAATGCCTTCTTCGGACTGATCGTCGCGTGGGTGCTGGTGCGTTACGATTTTCCTGGCAAACGCGTGATCGACGCGATCGTCGATCTGCCCTTTGCGCTGCCGACTGCGGTGGCAGGTATCGCCCTCACGGCGATTTTCGACAAGAACGGCTGGGTCGGGCGCCTGCTCGATCCTTTCGGTATACAGGTTGCCTATAATTGGCCCGGTGTCGTCATCGCGCTGACCTTCATCGGGCTGCCGTTCGTGGTGCGGACGCTCCAGCCTGTGATCGTCGAGCTCGATCGGGAAATTGAGGAGGCGGCGGCAACGCTTGGCGCAGGACGCCATCAGGTGGTGATGAAAGTCATTCTCCCGATGCTGCTGCCGGCGCTGCTCGCAGGTTTCGTGCTCGCGCTGGCCCGGGCGATCGGCGAATATGGTTCGGTGGTGTTCATCGCCGGAAACATTCCCTTCCGCACCGAGATCGCGCCGCTTCTCATCGTGATCCGCCTGACGGAGTTCGACTATTCGGGTGCGACAGCGATCGCCACGATCATGCTTGCCATTTCGTTCGTGCTGTTTCTTGCGATCAACCTGATCCAGGCGTGGGCGCGACGGAGGTTCGGCTATGTCTGATCGCGTGCTTGCAGCACCTGCAACATGGCGCGCGCCGACGACCGAGCGCGGCGCGGTCAAGGCCGTCCTGATCGGCGTGGCGCTGTTGTTCCTGGGCCTGGTCCTGATCATTCCGCTCGTCACGGTTTTTCTCGAAGCCACGGCAGACGGTTTTGGCGCGTTTCTCGCCGCGCTCAAGGATCCCGACACCGTAGCGGCGATCAAGCTGACGCTCCTGGTAGCGGCCATTGCAGTGCCGGCGAATCTGCTGTTCGGCATCACGGCCGCATGGGCGGTAGCGAAATACGAATTTCGCGGTAAGACGCTGCTCACAACCCTGATCGATCTTCCATTTTCAGTGTCTCCGGTGATCGCCGGCTTGATCTATGTCATCATGTTCGGCAGCCGCGGCTATCTCGGTCCCTGGCTCAAGATCCATGACATCCAGATCATCTTCGCCGTTCCCGGCATCGTGCTGGCTACGATCTTCGTGACTTTTCCATTCGTCGCCCGCGAACTGATTCCGCTGATGGAGGAGCAGGGCACGCAGGACGAGGAAGCGGCAACCTCGCTCGGCGCAGGTGGACTGCAAACATTCTGGCGTGTCACGCTGCCAAACGTGAAATGGGGTTTGATGTACGGCGTGCTACTCTGCAATGCGCGCGCGATGGGAGAGTTCGGCGCGGTGTCTGTCGTTTCGGGACACATTCGCGGCCAGACCAATACGATGCCGCTGCAGATCGAAATTCTCTATAACGATTATCAATGGGTTGCCGCCTTCGCGGTCGCTTCACTGCTTGCGCTGCTTGCGCTCGTCACGTTGATTGTCAAAACGGCGCTGGAGTGGCGTTTCGGCCACGAGCTTGCCAACGGCATGAAATAAGGAACCTCGGTCATGACGGCGCTTGCGCAAATTCGCCGGGACATGGAGAATATCGGCGTTGATGTCCCGGTCGCCGCGCTTTTTACGGGCGACAATCTGCTCGGACGGCCGATGACTGTCACAGTGCGCGATCTCGTCAAGGAGTTCGGCCAGACCGCCGCCCTGCACGGCGTGTCGCTGCAGATTGCGAGCGGCGAGCTGATCGCCCTGCTGGGTCCTTCCGGCTCCGGCAAGACCACCTTGCTGCGGCTGATTGCCGGTCTTGATTTCCCCACCTCCGGGCAGTTGCTGTTCGGCGACAGGGACGCGTCCGGCAAGTCGGTGAGAGAGCGCAACGTCGGATTCGTGTTCCAGAATTACGCGTTGTTCCGGCACATGACCGTATTCGAGAACATCGCCTTCGGCCTGCGGGTGCGCCCGCGTGCGACGCGGCCGGACGAGGCGGCGATCCGCAAGCGTGTGATGACGCTGCTCGAGCTGGTGCAGCTCAATGGCCTCGAGAAGCGATTTCCGGCGCAGCTTTCGGGCGGGCAGCGGCAGCGGGTCGCCTTCGCGCGGGCGCTCGCGATCGAACCCCACATTCTGCTGCTCGATGAGCCGTTCGGCGCGCTCGATGCCAAGGTGCGCAAGGAATTGCGACGCTGGCTGCGTGAGATCCACGACCGCACCGGGCATACGACCGTGTTCGTCACCCACGACCAGGAGGAGGCGTTGGAGCTTGCCGACCGGGTCGCGGTGATGAACAAGGGCCGCATCGAGCAGGTCGGCAGCGCCGACGATATCTATGACCGGCCGGCGACGCCATTCGTCTTCGATTTCATCGGCGATTCGAGCGGTTTGCCGGTCATGATCGAGCAGGGACGGGCGCGGCTCGACGATCACTTTCTCGCCCTCGATGCCGCAGGCGTTTGCGACGGCCCGGCCAAATTGTTTTTCCGGCCGAACCATGTGCGGCTGACGGGGGAGGAGCCCGGCGCAATCTCGGGCGTCGTCTGCGGTGCCCGGCGGGTGGGCGACCTGCGCCGCGTCGAGGTCGAGACCGGCCGCGAGCGGCATCGCATCGAGGTCGACCTGCCGCTGAACGTCGAGGTGCCGCGGTCCGGCCGCCTCGCGTTGCATCCGGTCAAATGGCGGCTGTTTCCTGACGCTCGCTGAGCGACTCGGCGAACCGCACTTGTCCCGGCGCGGCAAGCGCCTTAGAAGCATCGGCGGCGGTCCCGGGGCCGGGGCCAATCACGGAATCGATGCGCGCTGCCTTCGAAGAGCGCCAATAAGGGACAGTATCATGCGTGTTTACTACGATCGCGATGCCGACCTGAACCTGATCAAGGGCAGGAAGGTCGCCATCATCGGCTATGGCAGCCAGGGCCACGCCCATGCGCTCAATCTGCGCGACAGCGGCGTGAAGGATATCGCGGTCGCGCTGCGCAAAACCTCCGCCGGCGTCAAGAAGGCCGAAGCCGAAAAGCTCAAGGTGATGGAGGTTGCCGAGGCCGCCAAATGGGCCGATGTGATGATGATGCTCACGCCTGATGAGCTTCAAGCCGATATCTACCGCGATCACATCGCCAAGAACATCAGAGAAGGCGCCGCGATCATGTTCGCGCACGGCCTCAACGTGCATTTCAACCTGATCGAGCCGGCCAAGGGCATCGACGTGCTGATGGTGGCGCCGAAGGGCCCGGGCCACACCGTGCGTTCGGAGTACCAGCGCGGCGCCGGCGTGCCGTGCCTGCTGGCGATCCACCAGGACGCCTCCGGCAACGCGCATGACCTCGGTCTTTCTTACGCGTCAGCAATCGGGGGCGGCCGCGCCGGCATCATCGAGACGACGTTCAAAGAGGAATGCGAGACCGATCTGTTCGGCGAGCAGGCCGTGCTGTGCGGCGGCGTGGTCGAGCTGATGAAGGCCGGTTTCGATACGCTTTGCGAGGCCGGTTACGCGCCGGAGATGGCCTACTTCGAATGCATCCACGAGATGAAGCTGATCGTGGACCTGATCTACGAGGGCGGCATCGCCAACATGAACTACTCGGTGTCGAACACCGCCGAATATGGCGAGTACGTTTCAGGTCCGCGCGTGATTACCGCGGAAACCCGCGCCGAGATGAAGCGCATTCTCGCCGACATCCAGTCCGGCCGCTTCACCCGCGACTGGATGCTGGAGAACAAGGTCAACCAGACCTCGTTCAAGGCCACCCGCGCCAAGCTCGCCGAGCATCCGGCCGAGCAGATCGGCGCCAAGCTGCGCGAGATGATGCCGTGGATCAAGCAGCGCGCTTTGGTCGACAAGAGCAGGAACTAGGGTCTTACGCGAACTGGAATGCTGTCATGCCCCGCGAAAGCGGGGCATCCGGTTCATCGGATACTGGATCGTCCGTTTTCGCGGACGATGACATCCGCATTGTCATGTCTGGGCATAGTCCGTCAAAAACGGGCGTGAACGACCTTATGATCCGGCCATTCCGCTTAGGCGGGTAGCGCGTCCCCGATCGAGATCACCGGAACAAGCTCGGTGATGACAATCGAGAATTCAGCCACTTGGCGACCTCGGCCGGCGCGCCCTGCGCTCCGCCGGCCGATGCTCTCAGATTGGCCTTCCGCATCGTCTCGACGTCGATTGCGTCGATCAGCGGCTTGAGCGCGGCCGTCATGGCCGGATCATTGGCGCGCTTGGGTGAAACCAGCAGGATCGCATCGTAGGGCGGCAGCGCCTGCTTGGGATCGTCCAGCGTCACCAGGTCGTACTTGGCGATCTGCCCGTCGCTCGAATAGCCCGAGATCACGTCGACCTGTCCGTCGGCGACCGCCGGATACATGAATTCCGCCTGCATCGTGCGCTGTTCGCGAAACGCCAGGCCGTAGGCGTCGCGCAGCGCGTGCCATTCCGGCCGCGAGAAGAATTCGTAGTCGCCTGCGATCGAAAGCCGGGGCGCCTGGCGCGCAAGGTCGGCGATCGAGCGGATGCCAAGCGCCTCGGCGCGCTGTCGCGACATCACCAGCGTATAGGCGTTCTCAAAGCCGAGTCCGCCGAGCATCGTGATGCCATGCTCACGCTTGAGCCAGTCGCCGACCGCCTCCATCACCTCGCGGCGCGGCTTCACGTCGGTGCGCTTCATCTGGTTGGCCCAGATGGTGCCGGAGTAGTCGACATAAGCGTCGATTTCATTCGACGACAGCGCCTCGAAGGCCACGCTCGATCCGAGGCCCGGACGCTGCTCGGCGGATAGTCCACTGGCTTGCAGCCGCTGCTGGATCAGCGAGGCGAGGACGTACTGCTCGGCGAATGGCTTGGCGCCGATCACGTAGGTCGACCGCGTATGGCTGTAAGCCGGCGCAAGCGCAGCCGCCACGAACAAGGCGAGGCCAGCGCCGCCAACCCAAACCGACAGTCGATTGTGGGCCGCGATACCCCATTCCATCAGCGCCAGCAGTTGATCGATGGCCAAGGTAAGCGCCGCAGCGGCAACGCAGCCGAACAGCACGAAGACCCAGTTCTGCGTCTGCAGCCCGGCGAAGATATAGTTGCCGAGGCTGGTCTGGCCGATCGGCGTCGACAGCGTGGCCGTGCCGACCACCCACACTGCCGAGATGCGGATGCCGGCCATGATCACCGGCATCGCAACGGGCAAATCGATATGCCGCAAAATCTGCCAGGGTGTGAGCGCCAGCGCCCGGGCGGCGTCGTGCAACCCGGGATTGACGTTCGCAAGCCCGGTGACCGTGTTGCGCAGCACCGGCAGCATCGAATACAGCGCGAGCGCGAGCACAGCGGGCAGAAATCCGAGCGCGGAAAATCCTTTGCCGAAGGCGCGCTCTGACAATGCGGCGAGCGCCAGCAGCAGCGGGTAGAACAGCGTGAGCAAAGCGAGGCCGGGAATGGTCTGGATCACGCTCGCGGTCGCCAGAAGCACGCCACGCAAGGCGGGCCGATGCGCCGACAGGATCGCGAGCGGCAGGCTCACGGCCAGGCCGATGAGCATGGCCGTGACGCTGACCTGGATGTGGCCGCCGAGATAATCCGGCAGCCGTTCCAGTGCCTCGGCGAAGCGTTGATCGAACATGCGCGATCATCGCACGTCGCGCGGCGGCGCGGTATCGTGACGGCGCCGTTTGCAACGCACCGATTAGCCGCTAGTTTGCGGGCGACGGGAGATTTGGGCGTGGCTGCTGCCGTTAGTCTTTCCAATGTCGATGTCGTGTTTCGCCTGGCCGGCGGCGGCCAGTACCGCGCGGTCGAGAGCGCGACGCTCGATGTCGCGGACGGCGAATTTGTCGCGATCGTCGGTCCGACCGGCTGTGGCAAGTCGACTTTGCTCAATATCGCGGCCGGACTGATCGCGCCCGCTGGCGGCGGCGTGGCGATTTACGGCTCGCCGCTCGCCGCGCTCAACCGGCAGGCCGGCTATCTCTTCCAGGCTGACGCCCTGTTTCCCTGGAAGACTGCACTCGAAAATGTCGCCATCGGTCTGGACATCGTCGGCGCCGAGCGGGGGGACGCGCGACGCCGCGCGCAGGACTGGCTGGGACGTGTCGGCCTGGCGCCGTTCGGCGACCGTTATCCGCACATGCTGTCGGGCGGGCAGAGGAAGCGCATCGGCTTGGCGCAGGTGCTGATCCGCGATCCGAAAATCCTGCTGATGGACGAACCGTTCGGCCCGCTGGATGCACAGACCCGGCAGATCATGGGCAACCTGTTGCTCGATCTCTGGAGTGCCGACCGCAAGGCGGTGCTGTTCGTCACCCACGACCTCGAGGAGGCCATCGCACTGTCGGATCGCGTCGTCATCATGTCGGCCGGCCCCTCGGCGCGCATCATCGGCGACTGGACCGTGCCGCTGCCGCGCCCGCGCGACATTGCCGAGATCAAGCTCGACCGTGCCTTCCACGACCTGCATCGCGAGATCTGGGAAAAGCTCAAGGATGAGGTCGTCAAGGGCTATGTGCGGACCGGGGGCGGATGATGTCGCGGCCGCAGCTCCTCACATTGCAGATCCTGGTCGGTGTCGTCGCGGTCGGCGGCTGGTACGTCTTCTCCACCTATCCGATTTTTGGCGTCACCTTGCTGCCGCCGTTCTTCTTTTCCAATCCGGTCGATGTCGGCAAGCAGATCTACGACTGGTTTGCGAGCGGGACGATCTGGAGGCATCTCTGGGTGACACTGCTCGAATCGATTCTTGCTTTCGTGATCGGCTCGATCGGCGGTGTCCTGATCGGTTTCTGGTTCGCGCGCCAGCCGCGCACCGCAGCGGTGTTCGACCCTTACGTCAAGATGGTCAATTCGCTGCCGCGGGTTGTTCTCGCGCCGATCTTCACGCTCTGGCTCGGCCTTGGCATCTGGTCGAAGGTCGCGCTCGGCGTCACGCTGGTGTTCTTCATCGTGTTCTTCAACGTCTATCAAGGCATCAAGGAGGTCTCGCCGACGGTGCTGGCCAACGCCCGCATGCTCGGCATGAACGAGCGCCAACTGATGCGCCATGTCTATTGGCCGTCGGCGCTGTCCTGGATGTTCTCCTCGCTGCATACGTCCGTCGGCTTTGCTGTCGTTGGGGCGGTGGTCGGGGAGTATCTCGGCGCGGCCGCCGGACTCGGCTATCTGATCCAGCAGGCGGACGGCGTGTTCGACGCGGCTGGCGTATTTGCCGGAATGTTCGTGCTGGCGGCTTTTGTGATCGCCATCGATACCGTCGTCACCATGATCGAGCGCCGCCTGCTGGTGTGGCGCCCCGCCGCCAGCGAGGTGCGCCCCTAGCGCATGATCCCGAAAAGCTTGTCCTCGACTTGATCGGGGATGGGAACCGGTTTTCGGAAAGATCATGCGCCAACAAAATGTTAGATAAGCACAGCGATTCAGTCTCAACGGACGGCGCTCTAGGCAGCGGCAAATCTCTAGCCTATCTTGCCGGCCAAACGCGGCCGCCGCGACGGCGGCCATTCAAAAGGAGGACGTTCATGGCGATATTGTTCCGCCGCTTGGCGACGGCGCTGGCCGCGCTCGTGCTGTCGTCGGGGCTGGCGATGGCGCAAAGCAAGATTACGCTCGCAGTCGGCGGCGGCTCGTGCCTGTGCTACCTGCCGACCATGCTAGCCAAGCAGCTCGGCGAATACGAGAAGGCCGGCCTCAACGTCGACGTGGTGGATTTCAAGGGCGGCTCCGAGTCGCTCAAGGCGGTGATCGGCGGTTCGGCCGACGTCGTGTCCGGCTATTTCGACCATTGCGTCAATCTCGCCGCCAAGGGCCAGCACCTTCAGGCCTTCGTCGTCTACGACCGCTTCCCCGGCCTCGTGCTCGTGGTGTCGCCGAAGCATACCGCCGAGATCAAGTCGTTGAAGGACCTGGCCGGCAAGAAGGTCGGCGTCAGCGCGCCGGGTTCCTCGACCGATTTCTTCCTCAAATATCTCCTGAGCAAGAACGGCATGGATCCGAGCAGCACGGCCGTGATCGGCGTTGGGCTTGGCGCCACAGCGGTTGCCGCGATGGAGCAGGGGCAGATCGACGCCGCGGTCATGCTTGACCCGGCTGTCACGATCCTCAAGGACAAGTACGGCGACCTGCGGATTCTCAGCGACACCCGCAGCCAGAAAGACACGCTCGCAGTGTTCGGCGGCGAATATCCGGGCGGCGCGCTTTATACCCGGGCCGACTGGATCGCCAGTCACGAAAAAGAAGTGCAGGCGATGACGAATGCGATCATCAATACGCTGAAGTGGATCCACTCGCACAGCGCCGAAGAGATCGCCGACAAAATGCCGCCCGAGATCGTTGGCAAGGACAAGGCGATCTATATCGCGGCCCTCAAGAATATGCTGCCGATGTACTCGGAAACCGGCCGCATGGACCCAAAGGGCGCGCAGGCCGTGCTCGACGTGTTCTCGCAGTCTTCGCCCGACGTGAAGAAGGCGAACATCGATCTGTCGAAGACCTACACCAACAAATATGTCGAGGCTGCCGGCAAGGGCATGTGACGGCCGTCGTCGCCAGACGTGAGGTCCCGGCCGGGCAACCGGGTCCGCCGAAGGCGGGCCCGGTCGTAAACGTGCCCCGGCCATGATCTTTTATACGCTGCGCCGATGAACTTGCTGTCGATCCAATCGCACGTCGCCTATGGCCATGTCGGCAATGCCGCCGCGGTGTTTCCGCTGCAGCGCCTCGGCGTCGAAGTCTGGCCGATCCATACCGTGCAGTTCTCCAATCACACCGGCTATGGCGAATGGACCGGTCGCGTCTTTGACGGTAGTCTGATCCGCGAGATCGTGAAGGGCATTGCTGCGCGCGGCGTGCTCGGCGAATGCGACGGCGTGCTGTCGGGCTATGTCGGGTCGGCCGACATCGGCGAGGCCATTCTCGATGCGGCGAAAACCGTCAAGGCTGCCAATCCGGCGGCACGCTATTGCTGCGACCCCGTGATCGGCGACGTCGGCCGTGGCATCTTCGTGCATTCCGACGTGCCAGAATTCTTCCGCCGGCAGGCTGTGCCGCTCGCCGACATCGTCACGCCCAACCAGTTCGAGCTCGACCACCTGACCGGCGGCGAGAGCAAGACGCTGGCGCAGGCCTTCGCCGCAATCGACGCTTTGCACGCGATGGGACCGGCCGCGGTTATGGTGACATCGCTGCAGACCGCGGAGACGCCGGCTGGCGCGCTCGATCTGGTCGCGTCGGACCGCCAGGGGCGTTTTCGCGTCCGCACGCCGCAGCTTCAACTCACGGTCAATGGCGCCGGGGACGCGATCGCGGCCCTGTTCTTCGCGCATTATCTGCGCAGCGGCTCGGCGGGCGAAGCGCTGTCACAGGCAACCTCGGCCGTGTTCGGCGTGCTGTCGAGGACCGCGGAGGCGGGCTCGCGCGAGTTGCTGTTGGTCGCTACGCAGGACGAATTCATCAGGCCGACCCGGCTGTTCGAGGCCGAGAGGCTCGGCGGGTGAGCGTCGTTCAGGTCACGCGCCTCGACCTGCGCTTCGAACCGGCGCCATGGCCGTTCGCACAGGATCACCGTGCCAAGATCGACGAGTTTTTCGCCGCGCGGCGGCGTGCCAATCCGAAGCTGTGGAACGGGCGCGTGCTGGTGCTGCACCGATGGCAGATTGAGGATGGCGTGCTGCAGGGCGCGTTCCTCGAGACCGACTATGCCAGCTTTCATAGCTGGCTGGCCTGGGACCGCCCGGAGGCGGGCATACTGGACTGTTTCGGCTCGGCGGCGGTCCTGAGCAGCGACGGCGCATTCCTTCTCGGCCGGATGGCGTCTCATACCGCGAATGCAGATCGGATTTATTGTCCCTGCGGCACGCCGGATCCGTCGGACATCGTCGGCGAAAGCGTTGATTTCGACCGCAGCGTCGCGCGTGAGCTCGCCGAGGAAACCGGCCTCGATGCAGGGACCTTTGACGCGGAGCCGGGCTGGGCGATCGTGCAGGAACGGGCGCGCATCACGGCCTATAAGGTTCTGCACGCCGGTGTCACGGCGCAGACGCTGCGGGAGCGCGTTGAGCGTCATATTGCGGCCGATCCGGGGAGCGAACTGGCAGGCGTTTGCATGGTGTGGCCCCCGGCTGATCTCGAACCGGCCATGCCGGACTATGTCACGACATTCCTGAGGCATCGCTGGTCATGAATACCGCCGAACTTGCCAAACGTTTTCGCGTCGACAGGTCGGATCGTTTCCGCCCGTCCGAGCACAAGAGCGATGAAACCTGCGGCCTCGACAAAGACAACGGCGAGGCGATGCTGGTGGAGGCCCTCAAGCGCCTCAAGAGCCTGCAGGAGACATTCTACGCCGATGGGCGCTGGGCGCTGCTGATCGTCCTGCAGGCGATGGATGCCGCCGGCAAGGACGGCATCATCGAGCATGTTGTCGGCGCTTTCGATCCGCAGGGCTGTGAAATCTATCCATTCAAGGCGCCGAGCGAGGAGGAGCTGTCGCATGATTTTCTGTGGCGTGCCGCCAGGAAACTGCCGGCGCGCGGCCGCATCGCCGTGTTCAATCGCTCTTATTACGAAGACGTGCTTGTCGTCCGCGTGCATCCGGAAATGCTCGACCAGCGTAAACTTCCTGATGCCGGCAAAGAGGTGTGGACACAGCGTTACGACTCGATCCGGGAGTTCGAGCGCCATCTCGTCCGCAACGGCACCTGCGTCTTCAAGTTCTTCCTCAACATTTCACGCGAAGAACAGCGTAAGCGCTTTCTGGCCCGGCTCGATGAGCAGGACAAGAACTGGAAGTTCTCGATGGGTGACGTACGCGAGCGCGCGTTGTGGCCGAGATACATGGAGGCTTATGAGGACGCGATCGGCGCCACCGCGAGCGAAGCGGCGCCGTGGTTCGTCGTGCCGTCCGATCACAAATGGTTCAGCCGGCTGGTCGTGGCATGCGCGCTGATCGATGCACTGGAGGGCCTCAAACTCGAATATCCGAAGATCGAAGGCGCGGCGCTCAAGGATTTACAGGAGGCGCGCAAGGCGCTCGAGGCTGAGAAATAGCTACCAGACCAGCGGCAGCAGGCGATAGGGCGTCCTGGCCCGATAGTGGGCATAGCCCGGCAGGTGGCGAAGCATGAAGCGCTCCTCATCGAGCAGGCGCCAAATGAAAGCCGGCACCATCACGATCAGCACCAGCAGGCCCCAGTACGAGCCGAGCGCCAGCGGCGTGAACGCAAACATCAGCATCGCCGCCGCATACATCGGATGGCGAACGACGGCATAAGCGCCGGTGGTGACAAGCTGCTGGCCGCTTTCGACCTGGATGGTGGCTGCCGCAAAGCTGTTCTGCCGCAGCACCAGCACGACCAGGAAGTAGCCTGCGAGCACGCCGATGTCACCGACGATCACCAGCCACGTCGGCACGGCGGACCAATGCCAGCGGTGATCGAAGGCCGGAATGACGATCAGCAGGACCAGGCTGGCCGATGCCAGTGTCATGATGCGCCGTTGCGTTGGCTCTTTCTCCGCGGTCGGCCCCGCAGCCAGGCGACGCTGCACGAGGGCTGGATCGGTTCTGAGGAAGTAGACGGTGGCGGCACAGCAGGCACCGCCGAACAGCAGCAGGTAGAGCCACGCCTGCCAGAACCGCAGCGACCATGCCGGCACGAACAGCAGCAGCGCCATCGCCGCCATGAATTTGGCGAGGCCGGAAAAGGTGCGTCGGCCGAGGTCTGTTGTGTCCATGATCTTCCCGTCGATCCGCAAGAGGGGCAGCAATTCTGACCCATTCCAGTCTTGCTAAGCGTGCCCGCGGTCCGCTAGAACATCGCCTGCCTATGGGCAATTAACGCGGAGTTCACCTTGTTCCGCGACACTTGGGCAGACGAAACGAGGGTTTTTAAGGCAATGACGACGCGCTTACAGATTTGCGCGATCGACCGGACGGCGAAAGCCGGCTCCGCTGCCGCCCTCATTCTCGGCTCGCTCCTGCTCCTTACGCGCCCCTGAGAGCCGGCTGGGCATCTGTGCCTGGGCACTCAGGGGGAGCTTCGCAAGCGAGCAACCCATAGAGCGCCCGAGCGGCGCATTCGATCCCGGAAGGACCACCACCATGAGCACGAGCGCAACGTCCGAAAAGGACCGCGTCGTCATCTTCGACACCACCTTGCGCGACGGCGAGCAATGTCCCGGCGCCACCATGACCCATGAGGAGAAGCTCGAGGTCGCCGAGCTGCTCGACACGATGGGCGTCGACATCATCGAGGCCGGCTTCCCGATCGCTTCGGAAGGCGACTTCGCCGCCGTGCACGAGATCGCCAAGCGCACCAAGAGGGCGGTCGTCTGCGGCCTGTCGCGTGCCGCGTTCAAGGACATCGATCGCTGCGCCGAGGCGATCAAGCCGGCCGAGCGCAAGCGCATCCACACTTTCCTGTCCACCTCGCCGGTGCACATGAAATACAAGCTCCAGAAGGAGCCGCACGAGGTCTACGAGATGGTGATCGCGCAGGTGACGCGTGCCCGGTCGCATACCGACGACGTCGAATGGTCGTCGGAGGACGGCACCCGCACCGAGTTCGATTTCCTGTGCCGCTGCG
Organism: uncultured Undibacter sp.; assembly: GCA_964576085.1. Lineage (GTDB taxonomy): Bacteria > Pseudomonadota > Alphaproteobacteria > Rhizobiales > Xanthobacteraceae > Pseudolabrys. The sequence continues at coordinate 14,189 of CAZNTY010000427.1, forward strand.
TCGAGGCGGCGATCAATGCCGGCGCCACCACTATCAATATTCCCGACACCGTCGGCTACACCACGCCGGAGGAGTATTTCGACCTGTTCAAGCGGGTGAGCGAAAACGTGCCGAATGCCGACAAGGCGCGCTTCTCGACGCACTGCCATAACGATCTCGGCATGGCGGTCGCCAATTCGCTGGCTGGCTGCATGGGGGGCGCGCGGCAGATCGAATGCACCATCAACGGCATCGGCGAACGGGCAGGGAACGCGGCGCTGGAAGAGATCGTAATGGCGATCAAGACCCGTAACGACAAGTTCCCGTTCGTCACCAATATCGACGCCACGATGCTGACGCGGGCGTCCAAGCTGGTGTCGGCCGCAACCTCGTTCCCGGTGCAATACAACAAGGCGATCGTCGGCCGGAACGCCTTCGCGCATGAGAGCGGCATCCATCAGGACGGCATGCTCAAGAACGCGCAGACCTACGAGATCATGACGCCCGAATCCGTCGGCGTGAAACAGACCTCGCTGGTGATGGGCAAGCATTCTGGCAGCCATGCCTTCCAGCACAAGCTGGAGGAGCTCGGCTATCAGTTGTCGGACAACCAGCTCAAGGACGCCTTCGTGCGGTTCAAGGCGCTGGCCGACAAGAAGAAGCAGATCTATGACGAGGACATCGAAGCGCTGGTCGACGAGGAGATCGCGACCGCGCACGACCGCATCAAGATCATCTCGCTGACGGTAATCGCCGGCACGATGGGGCCGCAGTCCGCGACATTGTCGCTCGACATCGACGGCAAGCACGTCACCACCCAGTCGACCGGCAACGGCCCGGTGGATGCGATCTTCAACGCCATCCACGTGCTGGTGCCGCACGAGGCCAAGCTCGAGCTCTATCAGGTGCACGCGGTGACCGAAGGCACGGACGCGCAGGCCGAGGTTTCGGTGCGGCTGTCGGAGGACGGCCGCGCGGTGACGGCGAAGGGTGCCGATCCCGACACGCTGGTGGCCTCGGCCAAGGCCTATCTCGGCGCGCTCAACAAGCTCACGAGCCGCCGCAAAGGCCACATGGCGCGCGCCGAACGCCGCATCCATTCGACCGACGTGGGTTGACCCGAGCACCGGAGACATCAGAGCTGCGCGCGGGAACTTCGCGCGCAGCTTCTCGTGTTGTCGGTCGCGATTTGGTTCCGCGTATTTGAAAAAATCACAATTCGACCGCAATTATTTCTTGCTGGTGCACGAATTGAGGGTTACGGCTTCGCTCATCCGATAACATTCTTGCGTTGGGGAAGTCCTCGCGATGAAGATGAGACTGCTGGCAGGCGCCATCGCGCTTGCCCTGTTCGGCTGTGTGCTTGATTTCGGCAGCGCCGCCAATGCCTATGACACCAGCACTGCGCAGCCGCGCATCGACATTCCGCGCATCAAAAGTGTGCTTCGGTTGACGCCCGAGCAGCAGGCTTACTGGCCGCCGGTCGAAGCCGCGCTGCGTCGTCTGGCGCGAGACCAGGTCCGAGAGTCTGAAAGCATGGTGCGCAGCGTCAGCCATCGCGTCTATTCCTTCGTCCTTGATGCCGCTGCCATCGCGCGCATCGGCGCCGCCGCGCGGCCGCTGGTGCGCGTGCTCGACGATCGTCAGAAGCAGGACGCCATCGCACTGTGCCACGAGATGGGGCTTGGACAGGTGCTCGCCGCGCTGAATTAGCCGCAGCGTATGAATGATTTCGTGGGTGGGAGACCGTGAACGGCGCCGTGATGACCACGGCGCCGTCTGCGTTTCGACCCGATGAACGTCCATACATCTAGCTATCGAATCTTTAACTTGTGAAGGCAGCGAAGCGCCCCTCTACTGTGCACACAGCAACGCCATTGGAGGTGGCCATGTGGAAGACAGTCGTAGCCGGCGTCACGGTGCTTGCGATCGCCGGCGGCTCATTGGTTTATGCGCAGCAGCGCAGTGATGCGGCGCAGGCGCCGCGCTGGCACAGGCACATGAGCGCGCAGGATCTCGATGCATTCGCCGATGCGCGCATCGCGGCTCTGAAGGCCGGACTCAAGCTCACGCCCGAGCAGGAGAAGAACTGGCCGGCCCTGGAGAAGGCGCTGCGCGAGCAGGCCAAGGCTCGTTCCGAACGCTTTACCGCGCGCGCCAGCGCCGATCGTCCGCGCGATCCGGTCGAGCGGCTGCGCCTGCGCGCCGAGGCGATGACGCAGACCGGCACCGCGCTCAAGCAGGTCGCGGAGGCAGCGGCGCCGCTGTATCAAAGCCTCGATGACGCGCAGAAGCATCGCTTCATGGTGCTGGCCCAGCTCGACCGACCGCGGTTCGGCAGCCACCACCGCTGGCATCATCGGGACACCGGTCGCGGCATGATGCGCGGTCACATGAACGGCTATGGCCCCGCCGGAACCGGCGACGACAATACGGCGCCGAAGCCACAGTGAGCGCCCCGGCTGCCTGGCAGCCGCATCGCTCGTCAAAGCCGCCGGCGTTCTGCCGGCGGCTTTTTCGTCGGCGGAGGGATGGCCAGCACAGCTGGACACTCCTCCATGTGTTTGCTAAACGAGCCGCGCTTTGACGCGTCGCGGCGCGTGAAGCGACCCGGGCGCATAGCTCAGTTGGTAGAGCAGCTGACTCTTAATCAGCGGGTCCAAGGTTCGAGTCCTTGTGCGCCCACCATTCATGGTCCAAGGTACTACGATCCGAGACCGGGATTGGCCGCTAGTAGAGGCGCTCTTTAGTTCAATTGAAAGCTTCTCTGGGTGAATCACAAATCCCATTTCGACAAGCATCGGTCTGTGGTTCGATCCGAACCTAATTCAATAGGTAATCTCACCGCGGCTTCGGCGATCCGGCGGGGCGTGGCGGTTCGGGTGACAGCGCCAATGTCAGCCATACATTCCAGCCCTCGGGCCGGTGCTCCGCGGCGAATTCCTTGTAGCCCTTGAGATTCAGGTAGCCCTGCATGTCGCCGGCGGGGAAGATGTAGCCGACCTGCGGACCAACGCCGACCACCTGCGACTTGTTCGGCCCCAGCACCGCGCCCGGGCCGCTGTCACCGGTGAGCTGGCTATAGAAATAACCGACCAGCCCGACATGAATCTGCTTCGACAGGAACTGTGAAGCAGCCCAGTCGAGGTGCCAGTCGATCCCGTTCTGGTAATCGGTCGACGGGTTCTTGAAGTTGTAGGTCAGCCCCGTGACAGCGGAAAATTCGAAGCCGGTCGCAGGATTGAAATAGGTGTAGCCGGCACCCGCATCGCCGGCCCAGTGCCCGATGCCGATATTGGCCAAGCGTGAAGAGTCGTAGGCGCCGGCCGGCAAGTCCCACATCGTATAAACCATGATGTTATGCACGCCGAAATTCCACTTCAGCGTAGCCATCGGATAAAGATCGCTGAAACCCCACTCGGTATCGCTGCGGCTTCCCGAAATAACGCCGCCTCCCGGACCGGTGAGTGTCGCATCAACGCCGGCATTCATCCGCCCGTAGGCAGCCGTCAGACCGAGTGCCGCCTGTGCCCCGAGAACCGGCGTCGCAAAAATGTAAGTCGCGTTAAAGAAACCAAGGTCGGCGCGCCCCTCCAGGCCCGCCTGAATGCCGCCGCCGGTGTTGAACACTTTGCTTCCGCTCGCGCTTACGTTGCTGTGATAATAAATTGCCGCAAACGACCAGCCCGGCACACCGGGCGCGGCCGCAAGGCTTCCAAACTGCCCCGGCAGCCAGAAGCTGACGCCGCCTTCATCAGCAAGAGCTTGTCGATCAATCGTGCCGGCTACGGCTGCTATCAGGGCGGCAGCAGCAAACCTGGCGACGCGCCGGGACAGGCGCGTCACGAACGGACCCTGGACCTTCATGCCGGGGACACATCGCATAGTATTCTCCACATTTCCTACAATGTTCTGCGACAAGATAGGAGCACGTCGATTGGTCTCTGGTCCAATAGCCAAAGCCGACTGGTTGGCCGAAGCAAAAATACCATGTTGCGATATTAGAATATCAGCCAGCCGTGACTGCCGGCTGCCGCGCCAAAAATTGTCACCATAGCCAGACTCAGAAGCACCCAATGCGCTCGGTGGAGCCAGGCGAAAAAGACATCAGGCCGTTTCGTTGCCCAGTCGCGCAAATGGCGGCGCAGGACCAGCGGCTCGCCCACGAATAAAACGAACGCGAAAAGCAGCCACACCAGGACCATGGCGTGCATCCACCAGAACGTGATGTCTCGAAACCGGTCCCAGAGGTCAAGCCGATCGGCCATGTAGAGGCCGGATAAGCCGACAACGATGACGGCGACGCGCGCCTGCCAGATGAACCGATGCTCGATCGCCTGAAATGCCTGCAACCGATCGGTGCCGAGATCGCCGCGCCGGATGGCCGGAAGGGCAACCGTTGTTGCCATGCTAACTCCACCAATCCAGATCACGACCGCGAGGATGTGGAGAACCCGGGCGAGAACAACGTCATCCATGGAGCACCTCGATGCCGGATCGTCAGATTCTGGCTCGTTGTCCCGACCGCCGACCTGGAAAATAGCGAGAAAACGCGCCTATGTGCGGCAACGCCGTCCCTGTCTTTGTCCTAGCGCAAACATCGGCGCCGCGGGCCTGTTATGGTCGAACGATTTTCAAGAAGGGACGTGGCTCTGATGATCGGGCAACTCACGATGAACGAACGCCAGGGGGGGATGGTGCTGCTCCTGGCGCTCGCCTTGGTCGGCCTGGAAATGCTGGCCTTCGGTCATGAAGGCTCGTTCGCCGCGCAGGGGGCGATCGTGTTCGTGGCCGGGGTGGCCGGCCTGTTCGGCGTGATTTCCGGCTATTACCGGCCGGAACCCCCGGCCAGCCGGCTCGATCTCTACTATGACGAGCCGATCAAGGCCGGCATCGTCATCTCGATGATCTGGGCCGTGATCGGCCTGCTCGTCGGCGACTGGGTGGCGTGGCTGCTGGTCAACCCCGACCTCACGTTCGATGCCGCCTGGTCGAGCTTCGGGCGCATCCGCCCGGTGCACACCACCGGCGTGATCTTCGGGTTCGGCGGCAACGCCCTGATCGCGACCTCGCTCTACGTCCTGCAGCGCACCTCGCGGGCCCGCTTGCCGGACCAGCTCAGCCCCTGGTTCGTCCTCTTCGGCTACAACTTGTTTTGCGTGCTCGCGGTATCCGGCTACCTGATGGGCATCACCCAATCCAAGGAATATGCCGAGCCGGAGTGGTACGCCGACATTTTGCTGGTGATCGTCTGGCTCGTCTATTTTTCGATCTATCTGCGGACGCTGGCGCGGCGCAAGGAGCCGCACATCTACGTCGCCAACTGGTACTACATGGCCTTCATCCTGGTCGTGGCGGTGCTGCACATCGTCAACAACCTTGCGGTCCCGGTCTCCTTTGCCGGCGCGAAAAGCTACTCGCTGTTCTCCGGCGTGCAGGATGCGATGACGCAGTGGTGGTACGGCCATAACGCGGTCGCGTTCTTCCTCACCGCGGGCTTTCTGGGCATGATGTATTATTACCTGCCCAAGCGCGCCGGCCGGCCGATCTTTTCCTATCGGATGTCGATCATCAGCTTCTGGGGCATCACCTTCTTCTATATGTGGGCC
>CAZNTY010000428.1:0-5594 GCA_964576085.1 uncultured Undibacter sp.
CATTCGACGTCGAGGATTACGTCATACGGGCCGGGACGGGCGGAGTGCGCCGGTTAGCGCGACGCGATCGCCACACGCAGTCCCGGACCCGGCTGATGACAGAGGGCGTCGGCGAGACCTGCGAGTTTCGCCGACGCCCTCGTTCTGTACGGCATGCCGTTCGTGCACCGTGCCATGCCCGGAATGCCGTTGTCTGCACGCTCCAGCGTCGTTACGGATGAATGCTAGGGAGACAACGGAGCCGGTGTCATGGCGCGGGCGGTCAAGCGGACGGGCGTGAAGCGGAAGACGGCAAAACCGGCATCGCGACGACGAACAAAAAGCCGGCCGATCGCGCTTTACTACTGGCCGACGCCGAACGGCTTCAAGATCTCGATCATGCTGGAGGAGTGCGGCCTGCCGTACACCGTGGTCCCGGTGAACATCGCCAAGGGCGAGCAATTCAGTCCGGACTTCCTGAAGATTTCACCGAACAACCGAATGCCGGCAATCATCGACCCGGACGGGCCGGGCGGCCGGCCGATCTCGATCTTCGAGTCCGGCGCGATCCTGCAATATCTCGGCCGCAAGACCGGCAAGTTCTATCCGAGGGACGAGCGCGGGCGCATCGAGGTCGACCAGTGGCTGTTCTGGCAGATGGGCGGGCTCGGTCCGATGGCGGGACAGCTCAATCACTTCAAGAGCTACGCCAGGGAGACGCTGCCCTACGCGATCAAGCGCTACGACGACGAGGTGCACCGTCTCTACGGCGTGATGAACAAGCGGCTCGCCGAGCGCGACTTCCTCGCCGGTCGTTATTCAATCGCCGATATGGCTTGCGTCGGCTGGGTCAACATCTGGAAGCGGCAGGGCCAGAACATTGACGACTTTCCGCACCTCAAGGCCTGGCTCGACCGCGTGAAGGCGCGGCCGGCGGTTCAGCGCGGCCTGGCGGTCGGCCTCGAGCTGCGCCAGGACATCGACATGAAAGATCCCAAGGTGCAGTCGGTGCTGTTCGGGCAACGCGCGCGCTAGCCTGCCAACATCGCGTGCTGGTTATCGCCGCCTGAAGGCACGCGGTTAGCGTTTTCTCACCAATCACAAAAACCCCTGTGCCGCAGGCCTTTTTGCGACGCGACCGATTTCGCGTTCACTTTCGATTCATCGCGTCGCTTAAAGCTCGATTCAAATTTTCCTCCGATGATCGCGCTCATGGGGCCTGCGCGGAAATCCTCAACGAACGGATGGCGCGGCGAGGGAGAGCGAAAATGTCTGACGAGATCGCGAGCGGGATTTTGGGGACAGGAACACTCGGCGAGCCGGCCGACGTCGAAGGCTGCTTCATGCGTGGCATCATGCTGTCGAGCGGCCGCGACGAGGCCGTCGACATGATCGAGGCGCACAAGTGGTTCAACATTGCCGCCTCGCGTGGCCACCGCGAAGCCGCGCAGATGCGCCGCGAGATTGCCGCGCTGATGAGCGATACGGAGATCGGTTCCGCGCAGCGCGCGGCGCGCGACTGGCTCAAGGCGCATTCCCTGGCGCCGCTTGCGCCGGACATTCGCGCGGCCGCCTGAAGGCGGCGCGCCGCGCGACGCTCAGGAGGGGCGGGGCTTTCGAGTCTTTGCCCGCGGGCTGGAATAAGCCGGATTGCGGTAGCAATACCCGCCGATGCCGCTGATCGTCTCCAGGCATTGCTGATAGGTGACGAAGCCGCAATTGGTGCCGCCGACGGCTCTGCGGTATTGCGCGCACCAGGGATATTCAACGTCGGCATCGGCCGGCGTGACGAAGGCGCCTGCCGCTATGGCGAATGCCGCCAGCATGATTGGAAATGTCTTCGACATCTGATCTCCAGCCCCTATTTAATATAACGTCGATGGGGTCGCGAAGTTTGACGGGTCCCGTGCTTTCCAGCGGGCCCGGTCTGAATTGACGCCGGGAGTCCGAGCCGTTACGCCAACCCCGACGGAGCTGTGGCCGAGTGGCTGAAGGCGGCGGTTTGCTAAACCGTTATACGCTCAAAAGGCGTATCGAGGGTTCGAATCCCTCCGGCTCCGCCAGACGTTCACCGCCCGACTGTCTGCCCAGAATCCATCCCCCGTGACGGCGACCAGCATGGGCGCTGGGATCGGATCGATTCGGCTAATTGATGCGCCAGCGGCGGTGGACAGCCGTCCCTGGTGGCGTTTCGGCATAAGATATTGAAAATACGCGATAATCGAAAAAACCCCGTAAAATCGGCGGTTTTTCGATGCGTGCGGCCGGAGTAGGGAAAAATTGAGTGTTTTTTAAGCAACAGTCAGGTGAAAAGCAGCTTTAGAAGCTGTGTAAAGGGCGCTTCTTGATTGCCTGCGTGAACTCCTTGGCTAAGGTGCCAAGGCGACGGAGGGGGCATCCCCTGGTCGCGCTATTTAACTTGGTTGCTCGGATTGATCGGCCAAGTTGGACAGCGGGGAGCACGGGGAAGTTCCTACGGTGCCGGTTTGCACTGACGGACACAGAACCCTCTCACGACAAAACTCTGTTTGGAGGTTCAAGATGAAGATGGTGAAAAGCCTTCTCCTCGGCAGCGCAGCGGGTATCGTTGCGATCGCCGGGGCACAGGCCGCCGATCTTCCCGTAAAGGCCAAGCCGGTCCAATACGTGAAGATTTGCAGCCTGTACGGCGCGGGATTCTACTACATCCCGGGCACGGATACCTGCATCAAGATCGGCGGCTATGTGCGCGCCGAGTGGAACTATCAGGCGGCTGGTTCGTTCAAGCCGTTCCTGGCCTACAACAAGGATGATCCGGCGCGCGACCGCTACACTGAGCGGACCCGTGGCGGCGTCTCTGTCGACGTGCGTTCGCAGACGGCCTACGGCACCCTGCGTGCTTATGCCATCATCTTCCCGACGAACACCAACGACGGTGGCAACGGCGGTTCGCCGTATGCGACCACCGGTGTGTTCAACCCGGCGATGTTCATCCAGTTCGCTGGCTTCACGTTCGGTAAGACGGCGTCGTTCTTCGACTTCGACCTCAACCCCTACACCAACGCGACGGTGTGGCTGGGCTCGAACCAGGGCGGCAACGGCATCCAGGTGTTTGCTTACACCGCGCAGTTCGGCAACGGCCTGTCGGCCAGCTTGTCGGCTGAAGACACCACCGTGCGTCGCAGCGCGATCGCAAACGGCGCGGCCTACGGCGGCCGTCGTTGGCCCGACCTGGTTGCGAACCTTCGCATCGACCAGGCCTGGGGCAGCGCCCAGATCATGGGCGGTATCCATGACGTCTACGCCAACTTCGGCGCCGGCGTGGATAGCAGCGAGACCGGCTGGGCGGTTGGTGCTGGCCTGCGCTTCAACTTGCCGATGATCGGCAAGGGCGACTACATCATGGGTCAGGTCCAGTACGCCGAAGGCGCCAGCAACTACCTGATGAACCAGGCGGCTGGTGGCGGCGCGGTTGTTAACCTGCAGGATGGCTTCCCGGTCATCAGCACGGCAGCCGTTGGCATCGTGACCGACGCGGTCGGGACCGGCGGTACCAACCTCGACCTGACCAAGGGTTGGGCTGTTACCGCGGGCTTCGAGCACGTCTGGACTCCGCAGTGGAAGACCTCGCTCTACGGTTCGTACGGCGAGTTCAACTACTCGGCAGCGGCGAGTGCTGCGCTCGCAGCTATCATTGGCGGCGGTGCTGCCGGCAGCGCCGACTGGGATATGTGGCAGATCGGCTCCCGTACCGTGTGGACCCCGGTGCAGAACCTCGACCTCAGCATCGACGTTCTCTACACCAAGGTCGACGGCGGCTTCGCTGGCTCGGGCGGCGGCGTGTTCGGGGACAACGACATCTTCTCCGCGATCTTCCGCGCCCAGCGCAACTTCTGGCCCTGATCGCCTGATCCGGGTTTAAGAAGTCGCTTCCATGCAATTGCCCCCGGCGGGACACCGCCGGGGGTTTTCATTTGACGGATCGCGACGGCCGCGGGTCGCTATCCGACGGCCGCGATGAAAGCCTCGATCCGCCCGATCGTCTCGCGATCGGCGAGCAGCGGCGCGTGGCCCTGATCGGGCACCTCGACCACCTCGAGCGACGGATGGTGCTGCCGCATCGCTTCGACCGTCTGCGCGCTCAGGATGTCGGACAGCGCGCCACGGATCACCATCACCGCCACGCCGGCGAGCGCGTCGAACTGCGGCCATAGCGCGGGCATCGGCTGGTCGGGCGTCACACTCTCCAGCGTGCGCGCCAGGTTGACGTCATAGGTCGGCACCAACCGGCCGTTTTCGTCCTTGAACGCGCGTTGCGCGCTCAGAAGCCAATCCGCCTCGGTCAACTTCGGAAACTGCGCGCCGAACAGGCGGCGCATGGCGTGCGCGGCTTCGGCGTAGCTCTTCGGCTGTGGCAGCTTGCCGACATAGCTCTTGATGCGCAGCAGGCCGGCGAGTTCGACCACGGGGCCGATATCATTGAGCACGACCGCGGCGATCATGTCCGGCCGCAGGGTCGCCAGCAGCATCGCCAGGATGCCGCCACGCGAGGTGCCTACGAAGATCGCCCGCGTCGCGTTGAGCGCGGCAAGCACGGTCAGCAGGTCACCCAATTCGACCTGCACCGAATAATGACCGGGATCGGGGTCATAGCCGGACAGGCCGCGACCGCGGTAGTCGACGGCGATGACGCGCCGCCCCTTGGCGGCCAGCGCCGGCGCCAGCACGTCGAAATCTGCGGCGGTGCGGGTGAGGCCGGGCAGGCAGACGACGGGAAGGCGGGACGAGTGATCGGGACCGAAACGGCGCGCATGCAGTTTCAGCCCGTCCGCCGCGGGAATGAAAACGCTCTCGCCGTCGTCCGCCATTGTTTCGTCCGCGCCGCCGGGGCGATCTAATTCCCCTCGGCCGTCCGCTTCCCGTGGACGGTCGTTTCGGTGTCGCGGCGGATGTCGGCGTCGATCAACAGCTTGCTGCCGCCGCCGAAACGCGCGCGGTAGACCTGAAGGTTCTCCATGATGCGCTGCACGTAATTGCGCGTCTCCGAGATCGGGATCCGCTCGACCCAGTCCACCGGATCGACCTTGGGGTCGCGCGGATCGCCGAACGCCTCGATCCACTGTTTCACGCGGCCGCGCCCGGCATTGTAACCGGCGAAGGTGAGAATATAGGAGCCGCGGTAGCCCTGGATGAGGTTGGACAGTTCGGCGGCGCCCATCTGCATGTTGTAGACCGGATCGGCGAGCAGCCGCGCCTTGTCGTAGGCGGCCTTGAAGCGGCGCGCGGTGTCGAGCGCCGCCGCCGGCGTCACCTGCATCAGGCCCATCGCGTGCGCGGGCGAGACGACCTTCTGGTTGAAATGGCTTTCCTGCCGGGCGATCGCGTAGGTGACGGCAGCCTCGACCGGCGGCGCGATCGACTTGTAGGTGGGCAGGCCGAACGTGGGGAAAGCGTAGTAGTCGAGCGGCAGGCCGCGATTGTGCGCCGCCTTGGCGAGCAGCAGCATCGAGCGGCCGTCCTCGTGCCGGCGTGCGGTCTCACACAGCATCGCCATGCCGGCGACGTCGGTCGCGCTCTCACCGAGCTCGGCGAAGATCGGCGCGACCAGGTCGCGCTCGTCGAGCGAATAGAGGATG
>CAZNTY010000429.1:0-2586 GCA_964576085.1 uncultured Undibacter sp.
TCGCCGGTGAAGCGCGAAGACCTGCAAGCCTATCGCTCTTATATCGCCGAACCTTTGTCGGTCGCGATCGGCGCGGGCACGCTCTACAACACGCCGCCGCCGACGCAGGGGCTGGCCTCGCTCGTCATCCTCGCGCTGTTCGGGCGCCTGCGCGTCGCGAAGGCCGAGACGTTCGAGCATGTCCACGCGCTGGTCGAGGCCACCAAGCGCGCCTTCCGTCTGCGCGATCGGCTCATCACTGATCCGGCGAAGATCACGATCGACCTCGATCAATTCCTCACCGCCAAGTTCCTCGATGCGGAGGCGGCAAAAATTGACCAGCGCAAGGCGGCAAGATGGCCCGCTCCTTATGGCGAGGGCGACACCGTCTGGATGGGCGCGGCCGACGCCAGCGGCCTCGTCGTCTCCTATATCCAGTCGCTCTACTGGGAGTTCGGCTCGGGCTGCGTGCTGCCGGCGACCGGCGTGCTGATGCAGAATCGCGGCGCGAGCTTCTCGCTCGATCCGAAGGCGCTCAATGTGCTGGCGCCGGGCCGGCTGCCGTTCCATACGCTCAACCCGGCGCTCGCCGTGCTCAAGGACGGCCGCGTGATGGCCTATGGCACGATGGGCGGCGACGGCCAGCCACAGACGCAGGCGATGATCTTCACGCGCCATATCACGTTCGGACAGCCGCTCGAGCGTGCGCTCGACGCGCCGCGCTGGCTGCTCGGCCGCACCTGGGGATCGACCCATACCAGCCTGCGCATGGAGGCGCGTTTCGACGGCAACCTGGTCGACCGCCTGATAGCGGCTGGACACGACGTCGTTGTGCTCGGAGAGGACTATTCCGACACCGTGGGTCATGCCGGCGCGGTTGTGCTGCATCCCGACGGCACGCTCGAAGGCGGCCATGATCCGCGCGCCGATGGCGGCGCGGCCGGACTGTGAACGCGCGACCGCGTAAATGTCGTGTAACCCTGTAGCGTCACCTTTGCGCCGCAGTCGATGATATGATTGTGGTATCGTGACGAATCTCCTGCGCATCATCGCTGTCCTGGTCAGCATGGCCTTTGCCGCGCCGGCGTTCGCGCATCCGCACGTCTGGGTGACGTTCAAGACCGAGCTGGTCTATGGACCGGACGGCATGCTGACCGGCATCCGCCACGCCTGGGCCTTCGACGACATGTTTTCGACCTTCGCCACGCAGGGCATCGAGGCCAAGGAGAAGGGCAAGTTCAGCCGCGAGGAGCTGGCGCCGCTCGCCGAAGTGAATGTGACCTCGCTCAAGGAGTTCGACTACTTCACCTTCGTCACCGCCGACGGGAAAAAAGTCGCGCTGACCGACCCGCCGAAAGGCGACTACTGGCTCGACTGGCGCGATTCCATCTTGACGCTGCATTTCACGCTGCCGCTGAAAAAGCCGGTGAAGGCCCGTGACGTCAAAGTCGATGTCTATGATCCGACCATCTTCGTCGACTTCGAGTTCGACAAGAAGGATCCGGTCTCGCTCGCCGGCGCGCCGTCGGGCTGCAAGCTCAAGGTCGAGCTGCCGCGCGAACTGACCTACGCCGAGGGAAAGGCGCTGAGCATGATCCCGGCCGATGAGACCAACACGTCGCTGGTGTTCGGCGAGGCGCTTGCCAACAAGATCCGCGTGAGTTGTCCTTAGAAATTTGCGGGGCGCCAACGATTACGAGGGGTTCACTTGCGGCGCATACTGGTTCTTCACCTCTCCCATAGGGTGAGGTCGGCGTGCGTAGCACGCCGGGCGAGGGGTTGCAGACTATCGAAAATCTTGAACCCCCTCACCCCAACCTTCTCCCCGCAGGGGAGAGGGAGAATTCTATGCTCGTGGCTCGTCCTTGCCTCTGTTTCTTTCGCGGTTGGCTTTCTCGTACTGGGACTTGCAGTGGCCCATGCGCAGTTCGGCATGGCGCACGCGCCGGAGCCGGGCGGCTTCGCCGGCTACATTCTCGCCAAGCAGGCCGCGTTCTACCGCATGCTGTCCGGCACGATCCGCGCCGCCAAGACCGACGGCAGCGCCGCCTATACGCTGATGGGCATTTCGTTCCTCTACGGCATCTTCCATGCCGCCGGGCCCGGCCACGGCAAGGCCGTGATCTCGTCCTATCTCGTCGCCAATGACGAAACCTGGAAGCGCGGCGTTGCGCTGTCGTTCGCCTCGGCGATCGTCCAGTCGCTGGTCGCGATCATCATCGTCGGCATCGCCGCGGTGCTGCTCGGCGCCACGGCCCATGTGATGGGCGTGACGGTCCGCGTCGTCGAGATGATTGGCTACGCGCTCATCATCCTGATCGGGCTGCGACTGCTGTGGGTGAAAGGCCGGGCGTTCCTGAACCTGTGGCGGGCCGAGCGGGCGGAGGCTCATGCGGAGACTCACGATCACGGGCATCACCATCATCACGAGCACCAACCCGATCACGCCCATCATCACGGCCACCACCACCACCACCACGACCACGCTCACCCGCATGATCACGACGATGAGGGCCACGCCTGGGGCCATGCCCACGCGCCGGAGCCGGCCGAGCTGAAAGGCCGCGACTGGCTCAAGCGTGGCCTCTCCGCGGTCATCGCCGTCGG
>CAZNTY010000430.1:0-2379 GCA_964576085.1 uncultured Undibacter sp.
CGCATCGAGATGGGTGCCGTGATGCACGACCATGTGCACCTCGGTGACGTTGGCGCGGTGCTCGGGGATTTTCGTGATCTGCCGGATGCGGGGCTGCGGGAACGACGGGATGCGCGACAGCTCCTCCGTCAGCCGGTGCGACAGGTCGATCCAGGCGCCCGGCACGCCGGAGATTTTCGGCGCCGGAACGTCGAGCCAGCCTTTCCAGCCGGGCACCTTGTTGGTCTGGGTTTCACACATGATGAGGACTCGCTTGCAGGTGTTCGTTTGTCATTTCGTCTCTTGTTTCATCTTGCCGTCGGGCCGCGGGCCGGACTCGTTGCCGCCGACCGTTACCCCGGCCCAGTCTTCGATCATCTTGATGAGCGTGGTATAGTCATCGTTGCCACGGCCCTGCGTCATGGCATGGAACCAGAGCTGCACGACATTGGAGCCGACCCACATCGGCACGTCGAGCGTGCGGGCTTCCTCCAGGCACAAGAACACGTCCTTGTACATGGTCCCGAGCTTGCCGCCGTAGTCGAAGCTGCGCGTGAGCACCGAGGCGGGGAATTTGTCCATCGTCGCGCTGTTGCGTCCGGTGCTGGCGTTGATGGTGTCGATCAGCACCCGCGCATCGACCCCGGCCTTCACCGCCATCGCCGAGGCTTCGAACGCCGCCGCCATGCCGGCGGCCGAGATCATGTTGTTGGCGAGCTTGGTCACCTGGCCGAGACCGGGCGTCTCGCCGATGTAAAAGACATTGCGCGCGATCGTCTCCAGCAGGGGCTTGGCCGTCTCGAAGATGCTGCGCTCGCCGGCGACCATCGTCGCCAGCGTGCCGGCGCGGGCGCCGCGCGGCCCTCCGCTCACCGGCGAATCGAGAACGGCAATGCCGGCCTTGCCAAGGCCTTCGGCGATCTCCTTCACCGTACGCGAGCCGATGGTCGACATCTCGATATAGATGCCGACATTCTTGCAGGTGGAAACGCCGTTTGCGCCGAGCGCGACGGCGCGGCTCACCTCGGAGGACGGCAGGCAGGCGAAGGCGACGCGGCAACCCTCGGCCGCATCGCGCGGATCACGCGCGGGGACGGCGCCGCGCTCGACCAGCGGCGCGACCGCGGCAGGGTTGGGGTCATAAATGCGCACCTGATGACCGGCGTCGACCAGCCGTTCCGCCATCGGCGCGCCCATCGCGCCGCAGCCGATGAATGCCAGCCGCGCCATCTCAGTCCTCCCAGACCTTGCCGGTGACCGACGCGGTCTGGCCGCCGTCGATCACGAGCTCGGTCGCGTTGACGAATTGCGATTCGTCCGAGGCGAGATAGAGAACGCCATAGGCGACGTCCCAGGCGGTGCCCAGCTTGCCGCTCGGCACTCCCATCTGCCGCTCCTTGATCTTCTGGTCGTAGTCCTGCGGGTTGCTGCGCTTGAGGCGGTCGGTGATGCGCGGCGTCGCGATATAGCCGGGCATCACCGCGTTGCAGCGGATGCCCTTGGCGGCATATTGCACGCCGATGTTCTGCGACAGTTGTTTGACGGCGCCTTTCGAGGCCGCATAGGCGACGTTGGCGTAGGTGAAGCGAATGCCGGCGGTCGAGGAGTTGTTGATGATCGAGCCGCCGCCCTGCCTGACCATGTGCGGGATCACGGCGCGGCAGGTCAGATACATGCTCTTGACGTTGACCGTCATGAGCCTGTCCCAGTCCTCTTCCTTCACCTCCAGCGGGCCGCCGACGACCTGCATGCCGACATTGTTGAAGAGGATATCGATGCGGCCGTATTTCGCGATGCAGGCCGCGACCATCGCGTCGACCTCCTTGGCGATCGACACGTCGCATTGATACGGCGTCGCCTCGCCGCCTTCGGACTTGATGATGTCGCAGGTCTCCTGCGCGGCCTTGGCGTCGCGGTCGACCGCGAAGACCTTGGCGCCTTCGCGCGCGAACAGCACGGCGGTCGCCTTGCCGTTGCTCCAGCCTTCCGCGATCGATCCCGCGCCGGCGATGATCGCGACCTTGTCTTTGAGACGGGGCATGAGAGGTGTTCTTGCTTTTGTGTCCCGCGCACGACGCAGCGTGCAACGCTGCGCCGCAGATGCGGGACCGTTACGGACCGTGGCGGTCCCCGAGTCAGCAGCGCATCATGTCATGCTGCGCTGCGCCCGGGACACAGTGGCTTACGACGACTTCGGCCACTTCGCGGTCGCGGTGGCGCGCTCGACCGGGTAGATCGTGTGCGGCACGCCGGCCTGCCACTGCACCATGACGAGCGGCGCATCGATGCGATGCCAGTCCGCAACGAACTTGACCGGTCCCGGGAACGCGATGTTCGCCGTCGTGTCCTTGAGATCCATCGCGTGGATCGCCTCGTTCACCTTCACCTTGTCGGCGGCGC
>CAZNTY010000431.1:0-12659 GCA_964576085.1 uncultured Undibacter sp.
ATCGCCAACACCGTTCCCGGCGATCCGGCGCTCGCCCAGCTCGGCGACCTTGCCGCATCCAATCCGGAGTTCCTGAAAGCCTTTCGCGCCAAGTGGGCGCTCGATGAGCCGCTGTGGACCCGCTACTTCATCTTCCTGAAGGAGCTGCTGCATGGCGACCTTGGAATTTCGATCGCGTCGCAGCGCCCCGTCCTGGACGACATCAAGAATTATGCGCCGGCGACCATCGAGCTGGCGACCTGCGGCTTCCTGCTCTCGATCGTGATCGGCATTCCGCTCGGCGTCGTCGCGGCGGTGCGCCGCGATTCCTGGATCGACCATATCGCCCGTTTCATCTCGCTGGTCGGCGTCTCCTCCCCCACCTTCTGGCTGGCGTTCATCGTGCTCGCGATCTTCTACGGCGAGATGCAGATCGCGCCGGGGCCTGGCCGCCTTGACCCGATCGCGTTCGCGCCGCCGAACGTGACCGGGCTTTTCCTCATCGACAGCATCATCGCCGGCGATTGGGACACGTTCCGCGATGCGCTCGCGCACCTCGTCCTGCCGTCCACGGTGCTGGCCGCCGCCACCCTCGGCCTGATCACGCGCACGACGCGCGCCAGCGTGCTGGAGTGCATGCACCAGGATTACGTGCGCGTGGCCCGCGCCAAGGGCCTGGCCGAACGCAAGATCGTCATCCGGCATATCCTGCCCAACGCGTTGATTCCCGTGGTGACGCTCGGCGGCCTCGCTTATGCGAACCTGCTCACCGGCGCGGTGATGACGGAAACGATCTTCTCTTGGCCCGGGCTTGGCCGCTACACGTTCCGCAGCGCGGCTGCGCTCGATTTCCCGGCGATCATGGGCATCACCCTCGTGGTCGCCGTCACTTACCTGATCATCAACCTGCTGATCGACATCAGCTATGCCCTCCTCGACCCGCGGGTGATCCGATGAGCGCGCTCGACGTCGCCCCCGCGATCGCGGTCGAGAAGCCGAAATCTCTATTGCGGCGAATGCTTCGCCGTTACGGATTGCCCGGCGTCGGAGCGGCCATCATCCTGGCCTGGGTCGTGATCGCAATTTTCGCGCCGGTCCTGACCTCGTACCCGCCCGACCTTGTCGACGTCACCAAGCGGCTGCAACCGCCGTCGTACCTGCATTGGCTGGGCACCGACATGCTCGGCCGCGACGTGCTGACGCGGCTGCTGTACGGCGCGCGCATTTCGCTGTTCACCGGAATCGTCGTGGTCGTCGTCGCCGCCGCGTTCGGAACGCTGGTCGGCGGCATCGCCGCCTATTCCCGCGGCAAGATCGAGGAAACGATCATGCGCGTGACCGACCTCGTCCTCTGCTTCCCGCCGATCATCCTTGCGCTCGCCATCGCCGCCGCCCTGGGGATCGGCGCCACCAACACCATCATCGCCATGCTCGTGGTGTGGTGGCCGAAATTCGCGCGGCTCGCCCGCAGCATGATCATCATCCAGCGCTCGCAGGAATACGTCGAAGCTGCGGTGGTTGTCGGCTACAGCCCGGCCCGCATCCTCATTCGTCACATCATCCCGAATTCGATCGGCCCGCTGATCGTCCTCGTCACGCTCGACGTCGGCAACGCCATCATCACCTTTGCCGGCCTGTCCTTCCTCGGCCTCGGCGTGGTGCCGCCGACGCCGGAATGGGGCTCGATGGTGTCGGAAGGGCGCGAGCTGATCGAACAATGGTGGGTCGCCGCCTTTCCCGGCCTCGCCATCCTGTCGATCGTGCTCGGATTCAACTTCCTGGGCGACGGCGTGCGCGACTGGCTCGATCCGAAATCACGGCGGTGGTGAGGTGATGGCCGTGGACGACGTCGCCAAATTCTCGCCGGCCGAGTCGACGCCGAAAGCCGTGCGGCAGGGCGATATTCTCGATGTGCGCGACCTGCGCACGTATTTCTACACCGACGAGGGCGTCGTTCGCGCGGTCGACGGCATCAGCTTCTCGGTCGCCGCCGGCGAGACCCTGGGCATTGTCGGCGAATCCGGCTCCGGCAAGACCGTCGCGTCGCTGTCGCTGATGCGCCTGATCGAGGAGCCGGCCCGCATCGTGAGCGGCCAGATCCTGTTCCAGGGCCGCGACATCGTGACGATGGGCCTCGAGGAATTGCGCAAGGTCCGCGGCGGCGACATCGCCATGGTCTTTCAGGACCCGATGACCTCGCTGAACCCGGTGCTGAAGATCGCGCGTCAGCTCGTCGAAACCATGGCGGTGCATGGCCGCCTGACCGAAGATCAAGCCCTCAACCATGCCATCAACCTGCTCGGGCGCATGGGCATCACCGCGCCCGAGCGCGCAGTCGACAGCTATCCGCACCAGTTCTCCGGCGGCATGCGGCAGCGCGTGATGCTGGCGATGGGATTCTCCAACGAGCCCGCGCTCCTGATCGCCGACGAGCCGACCACCGCGCTCGACGTCACGATCCAGGCCCAGATTCTCGATCTCATTCTTGAGCTCAACCGCGACTTCAGCACCGCGATCATTCTCATCAGCCATAACCTCGGCGTGATCGCCAGCGTTTGTTCGCGCGTCATGGTGATGTATGGCGGCGAAATCGTCGAAGAGGGACCGACCGACCAAATCCTCGCCGATCCCCGCCACCCCTACACCTGGGCCCTGATCAACGCCGTGCCGCGGATCGACCGTCACGTGCCCGGACAACGACGGTTGATAACAATCGAGGGTGCCCCGCCCGACCCGCTCTCGCAGCCGCAAGGCTGCCGTTTCGCGGCGCGCTGTCCGTTCCGCATCGAAAAATGCGACGAGCATCCCGATCTTCTGGCGATCGCCCCGGGACGCAAGGCCCGTTGCTGGGTAACGCAAGGAGGACAGAAATTGCCGGCGCCGGCCGCGGCGGCCGGCGCACCGGCGGAAGCCAGAGTCAGGGCCGGCATGGATCACAGCGCCGGCACCGTGATCAAGCGTGGCGAGCGCATGCTGGAGCTGCGCAACGTCGTCAAGCACTTCCCGCTGCCGAAAACCTCGTTCTTCGGGAAACAAAAGGTGGTGCATGCCGTCAACGGCGTCGATCTCGACGTCGCGCAAGGCGAGACAGTCGGCCTGGTCGGCGAGTCCGGGTGCGGCAAGTCGACGCTCGCGCGCGTGATCGCCCGCATCCACGAGCCGACATCGGGATCTGTGATCTTCCACGGCCAGGACATCGCCAACGCCTCGCAGGCGCAGATCCGGCCGCTGCGGCGGCGCATGCAGATGGTGTTCCAGGACCCCTATGCCTCGCTCAATCCGCGCATGACGGTCGGCGACATCCTCGGGGAGCCGTTGCGCTTCCACCGGATCACGGCGAACGAAGTGCAGACCAAAGAGCGCATCGGGGAACTTCTCGACGTCGTCGGGCTCAGCCCCAAGGCGGCGACACGCTATCCGCATGAATTCTCCGGCGGACAGCGCCAGCGCATCTCGATTGCCCGCGCCCTGTCGGTGCGGCCGGACTTCATCATCGCCGACGAGCCGATCTCCGCGCTCGACGTCAACATCCAGGCCCAGATCATCAACCTCCTGATCGATCTGCAGGAGCGGTTCGGACTCACCTATCTGTTCATCGCGCACGATCTCGCGGTGGTGCGCCACATCTCGGATCGCGTGGTCGTGCTCTATCTCGGCAAGGTCATGGAGATCGCGTCGGCCGATGCGCTGTTTGCCGAGCCGCTGCATCCTTACACACGCTACCTGATTTCGGCGGTGCCGATTCCCGATGCGACAGTCGAGGCGGCGCGCAAGCGGCTGCCGCTCCAGGGCGAGCCGCCGAGCACGATCGAGCCGCCGTCCGGCTGCCCGTTCCGCACGCGCTGCCCGATCGCAAAGGCCGTCTGCGGCGGGCCGCCGCCGTTGACTGAATACCGGCCGGGCCATTTCGTGGCCTGTCACTTCCCGGGACAGTTTTGAGGCTATCAATGACGACAGGAGACGTTTCGTGCGACGCGTAACGGCTGATGAAGCGGTCCGGATGGTCCGCTCAGGCGACACGGTGCTGATCGGCGGTTCCGGCGGCGGCCATGCCGTGCCGGAGGCATTGCTGGTCGCCCTCGAGCGGCGGTTCCTCGCCGAAGGCAGTCCGACCAGCATCACCACCGTGCACCCGGTCGGCCTGGGCGATGGGCGCGGTCTCGGCGCCGGCCACCTTGCCCACGAGGGCCTGCTCAAGCGCGTCGTGTGCGGAACCTTCGTCAACTCGCCAAAGACGTCCGATCTGGCCATCGCCGACAAGATCGAAGGCTACACCCTGCCGCAGGGCGCGCTGTCGCTGCTGATGCGGGAGATGGCCGCCGGGCGGCCGGGCCTGCTGACGCGCACGGGGCTGCATACCTTCGTCGATCCGCGGCACGGCGGCGGCCGCCAGAGTCAGTGCGCGAAGGAAGACCTCGTGGAGCTCGTGAAATTTCGCGGCGAAGACTACCTGTTCTTCAAGCCGATGCATTTCGACGTCTGCTTCCTGCGCGGCACCACCGCCGACGAGGACGGCAACATCACGATGGAGGAAGAAGCCGTCTTTCTTGAAATGATGTCGGAGGCGCAGGCGACCAGGCGCGGCGGCGGCGTTGTCATCGTGCAGGTCAAGCGCATGGCGAAAAGCGGCACGCTGCCGGCCAAGCAGGTGAAAATCCCCGGCATCCTTGTCGACCTGGTCGTGGTCGAGCCCGAGCAGCGGCAGACGTACGAGACGTATTATAGTCCATCTTACGCCGGGGAGCTGAGAGTCCCGCTGTCGGACATTCCGGTCCTGCCGTTCGATGCGCGCAAGATCATCGCGCGGCGCGCGGCGCTGGAGCTTTTTCCGGACGCGATCTGCAATCTCGGGTCGGGCATTTCCACCGGCATAGCCAACGTCGCGGCCGAGGAAGACATCCTCGACATGATCTGCCTGACCAACGAGCAGGGCCTGATCGGCGGCGCCCCGGCCTCCGGCAACGAGGCCGGCGCCTCGCGCAATTATGCCGCGCTGGTCGACCAGCCGTATCAGTTCGACTTCTACGACGGCGGCGGGCTCGACCTCGCCTTCCTTTCTTTCGCCGAGTTCGATGAGGATGGCAACGTGAATGTCAGCCGGTTCGGCGGGCGCATCGTCGGGCCCGGCGGCTTCATCAACATCAGCCAGAACGCCAAGGCCGCGATCTTCAGCGGCACCTTCACCGCCGGACGGAGCGAGCTGTCCTGGCCGAATGGCCGCACGCAGATCGCGCGCGACGGCACGGGCCGCAAGCTGGTCAAGGCGGTCGAGCAGATCACGTTCAGCGGCCGCTACGCGCGCGAGCGCGGCCAGCGCGTTCTTTACGTCACCGAGCGCGCGGTGTTCCAGCTCGGCGCCTCGGGCGTCGAGCTGATCGAGATCGCCCCCGGCATCGATCTCGAACGCGATGTCATCGCGAAGATGGGCTTCCGGCCCAAGGTTGCCTCCAATCTCGCGACGATGGACGAACGCCTGTTCCGCCCGGAGCGGCTGAACCTCGCGGTCGAGCTGCACCGAAAACAGCGCCCGCAACGCTCCTCGCGCCTGGAGCTGCCGGAGGCCGCGCAATGATGGCCGAGGCCGCCGCCCTGCCGATCGTCAACGGCGCGACGCGACTGTTCGGAATCCTCGGCGACCCGATCGACCAGGTGAAATCGCCCGAGGAGATCACCCGGCGGTTTCGTGTCCGTGGCGTCAACGCCCTGTGCCTTCCCATCCACGCGCGCCCCGACGACTTCGATGCCGTGCTGCGCGGGATCAAGGCCACCGCCAATTACGACGGCTTCATCCTCACGGTCCCGCACAAGGTCCGCGCCCTCGCCTATGTCGACACGCTTCTGCCGCGGGCGGCGCGGGTCGGCGCCGTCAATGTCGTCCGGCGCGAACGCGACGGCCGGTGGATCGGCGACATGTCCGACGGTCTCGGCCTCGTCGGGGCGGTCCGGCAGACCGGATTCGACCCGAAGGGCAAGCGCGCGATGGTGCTCGGCGCCGGCGGCGCCGGCAGCGCAATCGCCGACGCGCTTGCCGAGGCCGGCGCGTCACGCGTGACGATCTTCGACGTCGACCGCGACAAAGCGGATGCCGTCGCCGCGCGGCTGGGCAAGGCGCATGCCGGCTGCCAGATATCCGTCGGCCCGGCCGCTGCCGACCGGCAGGATCTGCTGGTCAACGCGACACCGGCCGGCATGGCCCCCGGCAACGACATGCCGGCGGAGTTCGGGCCGTTCGATAAGAACCTGGTCGTGGCGGACGTCGTCACCAAGCCGGAGGTCACGCCGCTCCTCGCGCACGCCCGCGCCTGCGGCTGCCGGACCTCGACCGGCGTGCAGATGTTCAACGCCCAGGGCGACCTGATCACAAACTTTCTGCTGACCGGGACGCTTTCGGGCTGAATGCCTTTCGCTTCAGCGCGGCTCCTGCTCCTTGAAAATCCGGCCGCGAAGCTCGCCCTTCTGGATTTTCTGTTTCACCGTCGCCCTAATCTCACGGGCGAGCTCGGCAACCGCTATCGAAGGCGCGCTGTTTTTCCGCGTCGCCATCGACAGGGTCCAGTAGATTGCCGGCGGCCCGATCCGGATTTCGCGCAACCGCTCGCTGGTGATTTCCTCGTGGCTTCCGGCAAGCGCCAACAACGTATAGCCCATGCCCTGCTTGACCAGTTCACGCGTCAGGACGATGCCGTCGCATTCCATCGCAATGTTCAAGGGCCGCTTCGCGACCTGCGCGGCCTGCTCGGCCAGCAACCGTAACCCATGCGGGAGCGCCGGGAGAATGAGGGGGAAACGCACGAGGTCTTGTGCTCGCACCGCCTTGAGCGGCCTGCGGCCGTTCTCAACGCCCGCCAGCGGCTTTTCAGGAGCGATGATCGCGAGCTCGAGCTGAAGCAGCGGGTCGAGAACAAGGTCGCTGCTGCGCGGCTCGCCCCAGATCAGCCCGGCGTCGATGCGGCCGTGGGCGAGCCATTCTTCAACGAAGCTCGAATACCCTTCGAACAGATGCAGGCGCACCGCCGGAAAGCGCCGCAGGAAGCCGTCGATCAGCGGCGCCATGATGAGGTGCCCGATGACAATTGAAACACCGAGCGCCAGCGGACCGGACGGAGTCGCGGCGCCGGCGCGGACTTCTTCATAAATGGCGCCCGCAGAACGCTGCAGCGCCGTGGCGCGGGCCAGCAGGATTTCGCCGGCGTGAGTCGGAACGACCGTGCGGCCGCGTCGTTGCAGGAGCGCGACGCCGAGATCCTGCTCCAGAGCGCGAACCCGCCGGCTGACGGCCGGCTGGGTGATGCGAAGGTGCCGCGCCGCCGCCGAGAAGCTGCCCAGCCGCACGACCTCGACGAAATAGTTCATCCCCTTGATGTCGGGCATCGCTTCGGTCCGCCGGATGACCATACTTTTAAGCATAGATTGTATAACAAACTATGTCATTGAATTTGGCGAGGTCTTATCCCTAGCATCGCGGAATGCTCGTCATCGCAATCGATACCGGCGGTACGTTCACCGATCTTACCGCCTTCGATCTCCGCACGCGCCGGGTCGTGTCCGCGAAAAGTCTGACCACCTACGGCAACCTCGCTGACGGTGTGTTCGACTGCATGGCCAAGGCCGGCGTTTCGCCGAGCGGCGGCTCCGTCTTCAAGCACGGCACCACGCTGGCCATTAACGCGCTGCTCCAACGTTCGGGCGCGCGCACGGCGCTTGTCGCGACAAAGGGGTTTCGCGACCTGCTGGAGATGGGGCGCGGCAACCGTCCCGACCCGTTCGATTTGTTCTATCGACGCCACCCGCCGCTGGTGGAACGCGATCTGCGCTTCGAAATCGAGGAGCGCATGTCCGCCAAGGGCAAGACGGTCAAGGCGCCGGAAAAAGCCGAAGTCGAGACACTGGCGGCCGAGCTGCGCGGGCAGAAGGTCGAATCGGTGGCCGTCGCCTTTCTCAATTCCTATGCCGCGCCGGACCACGAGGCGCAGGTCACGCAATGGCTGAAAGAGCTGCTGCCGAACGCCTTCGTCACCCGCAGCACCGAGCTGTCTCGCGAGTGGTACGAATATGAACGGACCGCCACGGCCGCGGCCAACGCCTATGTCGGGCCTCAGGTTGCAGGTTACGTGCGTGATCTCGACCAGCGCCTGCGAAAGGACGGCTTCGCCGGCCGTTTCTTCCTCATGGGCTCGAGCGGCGGGATGCTGGGGGTTGAGAGCGCCCTTGAAGTCCCCATCACGCTCGTCGAATCGGGACCGGTCGGCGGCAGCATCGGCGCGGCCGCCTACGCCAAGCGGCTCGGCATTCGCAATGCCATTGCTTTCGACATGGGCGGCACCACCGCCAAATGCGCGCTGGTGCAAGACGGCCGGTTTGACGTGAAGTCGGTCTACCATGTCGGTGGTTACGCCAGGGGATTCCCGATCCGCGGCGCGGTCATCGACATTGTCGAGGTCGGCGCCGGCGGCGGATCGATCGCGTGGCTCGATTCCCAGAACCGTCTTTATGTCGGGCCGCGCTCCGCCGGATCGATGCCCGGCCCCGTCGCCTATGCGCGCGGCGGCACGGAGCCGACCGTGACCGACGCAAACATCGTGCTCGGCCGGGTTGATCCTGACGGCTTTCTCGGCGGAGCCATGAAGCTTGACGCTGCCGCTGCGGCGCGGGCCATCCGTGAGCGCCTCGCCGAACCGCTGGGATATTACGATGGTGATGGCGTGCGGAGAATGGCCGACGGCATCGTCACCATTGCCTCTGTTACGATGGCCGGAGCGATCAAGCGCATCACGCTCGAGAAAGGGCTGGACCCGCGGGATTACGTCCTGTTCGCCTTTGGTGGCGGCGGACCGTTGCACGCCTGCGACATTGCCCGCCAGCTTGCGATTCCCCATGTCGTCATCCCGCCCGAGCCAGGCAGCTTCTCGGCGCTCGGCATGCTGCTGGCCAATCTCAGGCTTGATGAGACCGTCACGTTTGTCAGGCCGGTTGACGATCAGGCCCTCGTGGAAATCGCCCGGATTTTCGGAGAGCTGCAGGATCACATGAGCGCCAGGCTGCGGGAACAAGTCCCCGACGCCGAGACCACGTTCGAGCACTATGCTGAAATTCGTTACCGCGGCCAGACGCATTCGGTCCGCACGCCGCTGGATGGAGCCAAAGATCTGGCCGACGTGCGCGCACGTTTCGAGCAGGTCTATCGGACCCGCTATGGACACGCGGACACCAAAACCGCGATCGAATTCGTCAGCGTCAGTGTCGCAGCGCACGGCACCATGACGGGGCCGACGCTCGAAGCCCTGACGCCGCAGAGCGGCGCAAGGACGGAGCCGACGGTCCGTCGCCGCAAGGTCTATTTCGGCACGGCAAATGGGACGCTGGAGGCCGATGTTTACCGACGCGATGAGTTGCCGGCTGGCTTCGCGGCGCAAGGGCCGACCCTGATCGAGGAATACGGGTCAACCACCGTCATCGGCCCGCAGGACCGCTTCTCGATCGGCGAATTCGGCGAGATCAACATTCATCTGGGCGGTCAGCAGAAATTGCAATGAACGTACATCTGGACCACCCGCACGGCGGCATCGCCGAGAACTCCGCGAGCGTCGATCCGATCACGCTCGAGATCATCCGTCAGTTGCTGCAGTCGATCCCCGACGAGATCGAGACCGACCTCACCCGCACCGCGTTCAGCCCGCTCATCTATGAATACAAAGACTATGCCGTCGGCATCGTCGATGCAGAGGGACGGCTGATCACGCAGTCACGCGGCGGCATTCCGATTTTCCTCGCCAACGTGCTCGGGCTCGCTGTGCTCGACGGCATCGCCATCTACGGACGCGAGAACATCCATCCGGGCGACGTGCTGATCACCAACCATAGCGGCACCATGGGTCAGCACCTGAATAACGTGGTGATGTATGCGCCCGTGTTCGACCCCACCGATCCGACGCGAATCGTGGCGTTCATGTGCGTGCTGGAGCATTGGACCGACGTCGGCGGCCGCTATGTCGGCTCATCGGCGTCCAATGACACCACCGAGATTTTCCAGGAAGGCATCCAGTTCCGCTCCGTGAAGCTGCGCAGCCGCGGCCAGCCGGTCGCGGAAATGTACCGGATGATCGAATACAACACGCGTTTCCCCGAAATGGTGCTCGGCGACGTCGAGGCCCAGTATGCCGGCTGTCTCAAGGGCAGCGCGCTGTTTACAGACATCGCCCGCAAGTTCGGCACGGACACCACGCTTCAAGCCATCGCGACGATGTGGAAGCAGTCCGAGGCCGCCGCGCGCGAAGCCGTTCGCTCGATCCCGGACGGCGTGTACCGGGCCGATGCGTTTCTCGATAACGACGGCATCGACCTCGAGCGCCGCATCGAATGTCCGGTCACCGTGAAGATCGACGGCGATCGTTTCATCGTCGATTTTTCCGAGATTTCGCCCGAGGTCAAAGGGCCCTTCAATTCGGGGCGGGAAGGCGGCGGCGTGACCGCCGCCCGCATCGCGTTCAAGTACCTGACCACCCCGGACGAACTTACGAACGAAGGCAGTTTCGCGCCGCTCACGGTGATCCTGCCCGATGGCAAGTTCCTGAGTGCCGGGGCCACCGCGGCAATGGCCCGATACAGCACCCCGCTTCCCACCGTGATCGATGCCATCATCCGCGCCATGGCGGCGGCCGTGCCCGACCGGGTCGCGGCGGGCCACCACGCCTCGATGGGCTCGCATCGCTTTCAGGGACGGCTTGTCGACAGTGGACGCCTGTTCACGCACCTCGATACGGCGCACGGCGGCTGGGGCGGGTCGCAAGGGCGCGACGGCGCCGGCCCCTACAAGACGCTTGCGCACGGCGACACGCTCGACGTTCCCGTCGAAGTCCAGGAAGCGCTTTACGACCTGCAGGTCGACACCTTCGGCTTTCGTGCGGATTCGGCCGGCCCCGGCGAATTCCGCGGCGGGCTCGGCCTGGACAAGGCCTATACCGTGCGCCATCCGGTGAAGCTGACGCTGACCTTCGAGCGGCACGGCTGCCCGCCCTGGGGCCTGCTCGGCGGCGAAGACGGCGAGCCCGGCTACGTCGAGATCGAGCGGCAGGGACAGGCCAGACAAAAATACCTGAAAGCGACCGACATCCCGCTGTCGCCCGGCGACCGGGTGTTCGTGCACACCGGCGGAGGCGGCGGCTATGGCTCCCCGCTCAACCGCGACCCCGCGGCTGTGGGCCGCGATGTCCGGCGTGGCTTCGTGTCGGTCGAGGCCGCCCGCACGCGCTATGGTGTCGTCGCCACCGCGACGGGACAAGTCGATGAGGCCGCCACGGCGGCGGAAAGGCGGAAGAGGCGAGCATGAAAGTCGGGCGCTTTACGACATCGGGCGACGGCGAGCGGCTGGGGATCGTGACCGGCAGCGCGGGCAATGAGGTCGTGCTCGATCTGGAGGCCGCCGCAAAGGCCAAGCAAGGCGGGTTGCCGTTCCAGAATTCGATGCAGGCCCTGATCGAAGGCGGCGCGCGCAGCCTCGATGACGCGCGGACCATCGCCGACTGGGCCTTGAGCCGCAAGGACCCCGCATGGACGACGCCGGAGCGTGACGTTCGGTGGCTTACGCCGGTGAAGCCGCCGGGCGCGATGATCTGCGCCGGCCGGAACTTCGGCCGGCACAAGGACGAAAGTCTCGGCTTCTGGACCAAGCAGGGCACGACCGGCATCCATTTCGAATTTCCGTGCGGCTTCATCCAGCTGCCGCAAACCCTGGTGCCGCATCGCGCCACGGTCAAGCGGCCGCCCGACGTGCTCGAGTTCGACTACGAGGTCGAGGTCGCGGCCATCATCGCGAGGCCGATCGAGCGGATCGACGCCGCGGACGCCCTCGCCAGCGTCTTCGGCTACACCGTGTTCAACGACCTGTCCGCTCGCGAGTGGCAGAAAAAAGAGATGCGCAACCAGATGATCATGCTCGGGAAGAACTTCCCGGGCTTCGGCCCGCTGGGGCCGTGGATCACGACCGCGGACGAGGTGCCCGACCCGTCCAAGCTCGTCCTCGACCTCAAGGTGAACGGCCGCACGCTGCAGCACGAGACCTGCGGCGACATGATCTTCGGCTTCCCGGAGCTGATCTCGTTCTGGTCGAAAACCGGGCTGGCGGCGGGCGACATCATCGCGTCGGGCACGCCCGAAGGCGTCGCCCTGCACCGCAAGCCCGATCCGTTCGAATTCTATCTCAAGCCGGGCGACATCGTTCATGCCGCGGTCGAAGGGATCGGGGTACTCGAGACGAGGATCGCGTGAGTCCGTCGGAGAACATGCTTGCTCCATCTTCCCGCGCTGAAAAACCCGCAGCAGTCCCGCTGCTCGGCGTGCGCGCGATCGAGAAGCGGTTCAGGACGAAATCCGGCGACGAGGTCCATGCCCTGAGCCGGATCTCCGTCGACCTCGCCGACGGCGAGTTCGTCAGCGTGCTCGGCCCCTCGGGCTGCGGAAAGACGACGCTCCTCAAGATCCTTGCCGGCATCATCCCTCCCTCCAGCGGCACGCTGCTGCTCCGCGGCACGCCGATCGTCGGGCCGCAGGCCGGCGTCGGCGTCGTGTTCCAGTCGTCGGTGCTGCTGCCGTGGTGGACGGTGCTCGACAATGTCCTGCTGCCGATCCGCGTGCTCAAGCTCGACCTCGCCCGGTACCGGCAGAAGGCCTACGAGCTCCTGAGC
>CAZNTY010000432.1:0-3150 GCA_964576085.1 uncultured Undibacter sp.
CACGAACGGCGCGGCGATCAGCCCGGCCGCCGTCAGCAACTCAACGATGAAGGAATGTTTCCTGAGCATCAGAGGAAGCTCATTCGCGGCCGGCCGTGCCGAGCAAGCCGTAAGGCCGCAGCACCAGCACCAGCGTCATGGCGACGAACAGCATCACGTAAGAATATCCCGGATTGAACATCGAGGTGATGCTGATGATCTCGCCGGCGATCAGGCCGCCGAGGATGGCGCCGGGGAACGAGCCGACGCCGCCGATCACCACCACGACGAAGGTCTGCACCAGGATCGCCTCGCCGACATCGGGCGCGATCGACACCACCGGCGCGTTGACGATGCCGGCAAAGCCCGCCGCCATCGCGCCGATGCCGAACACCAGCATGAAGACCTTGTAGACGTCGATGCCGAGCGAACCGACCATCACCGAATCCTCGATGCCGGCGCGCACGATCATGCCGATGCGGGTGCGGTAGAGCACGAGGTAGAGCGCGATCAGCGCGACGGCGACGATGCCGAGCAGAGCGAGCCGGTAGGTCGGATAGACCATGAAGCCGAGCGGCGTGATGCCGACCAGCGGCGCCGGCGGCGGTACCATTTTCGACAGGCTGCCGAAGACAAAACGAACCACCTCGACGAACACGATACCGAGGCCGAAGGTGACGAGCAGCTGGTCCTCGGGCGGCCGGCTGTAGAAATAGCGGATCACCGCCCGCTCCATCACGATGCCGACCAGCATCACGAACAGAGAGCCGGCGATCACTGCGACGATGAACGAACCGGAATAGGTATAGGCCAGCCAGCCGGCATAGCCGCCGAGCATGAACATCGCGCCGTGCGCCAGATTGAGCACGCCGAGCGTGCCGTAGATGATCGTCAGCCCGGACGAGATCAGCGCCAGCAGCGCGCCGAGCACCAGCCCGTTGAAGCATTGCGAGATGAAATTGGCCCAGTTGATCACGTCTCGTCCGCCCTATGGCACCGTCGTCATGCCCGGCCTTGAGCCGGGCATCCACGCCGTTCTTTGTGCAAGGCGTGGAGGGCCGGGCCAAGCCCGGCCATGACGGCGTGAAAGGTGATCCCCGCCCGCAACCAGGCGGGGATCGCGCTTATCAGGTGTAGTCGCCGAGGTTGCAGCCGAACGCGTCCGGCTTCTGCATCAGCGGCGCGCCCGGCAGAACCTCCAGGACCTCCCAGAAGTCTTCCTTGTTCCGCATGTCCTTCGGCGCCTTGCCGCGGACGATGACGACCGGGCGGACGCACTGGTGGTCTTCCGGACGGTAGTGCACATCGCCGAGCAGCGACGGGATGGTGCCGCCCTTCTCGTACTGCTTGATGACGTCCGGCGGATAGAAGCTGCCGGCGTCCGTCACCATGCGCGCCCAGTGCGCGAAGCTCACATAGGCGTTCTCGGCACCCCATTCGGGGTGATAGCCGAACTTCTTCACGAACGCGTCGTTGAACAGCTTGGCCAGCGGATACTTCTCCTCCAGCGTCCACCAGTAATCGGTCGCCGCATAGACGCCTTCCATCAGCTCGGCGCCGCATTCCTTGGCCAGGAACGGGATCTGGTACGGGATCACCATCTTCATCTTCGGCGTCAGGCCGAACTGCTTGGCCTGCTGCACCGACAGCACGGCATCACGGCCCCAGTTCACGTTGATGATGAACTCGGCGCCGGAGTTGGCGATGTTGGTGAGATACTGGCTGAAGTCCTGGGTGCCGAGCGGCGACACCTGGTTGGTGACCTGCGTCCAGCCACCCTTCGAGGTCAGGTAGTCGTTCACCGACTTGGTGACGGTGTGGCCGTAAGTATAGTCCGGCGTCATGAACGCGGCCTTCCGGTTCTTGCCATAGGCCTTCACCAGCACCGGGCCGATCGCGTTGGCGGCGGTCTCGCCATAGAAGTTCTGGCGGAAGCCGTAGCGCACGCAGTCCTTGCCGGTGGTATCGTTCGAACCCGAGATCACGGCGATGTAGAGCACCTTCTCGCGCTGCGCGAACTTGTTGAGCGCAACGGCGACCGCCGAGGAGGTCGAACCGGTCATCAGGATGACCTTGTTCTGGTTGATGAAGGTCTGCTGCACCTGCACCGCCTGGTTCGGCTTGGCCGCGCTGTCGGCGGACAGCAGGTTGACCTTCTTGCCGAGCACGCCCTTGTCGACCTTGGGCGCGATCTTTTTCATCAACTCATGGTTGGTGTTCATGTGCTCGACGGCAAGCTGCATGCCCTTGAGCTCGTCTTCGCCCTGCACGGCATAGGTGCCGGTGAGCGGCACGGCGGCGCCGATATTGACGGTGTCACCCTGCGAACCGGCCGGCCAGGTGCCGATCGGCGGCTTGTCGTCGGCATAAACCGGCATCGCCATGAACGGCATCGGCATCATGGCGCTGCCCGCCAGTCCCGCGCTCGCCTTCAGCAGCGAGCGGCGCGATACGCCTTGAATGAGATCGCTCTTTGACATTCCAACTCCTCCCTATGAATTAGGATTTATGAATCGCCCCACCGAATCCTTGGGTCGTTTCTCTTCTCTCGGTGCCTCGTGCACACATGCCGAGCGCGGCGCGTGTCGCACGCCGAACGTCGTCATTGATTGTCTATAGCCGACTTTAATTGGCCCTCAGGTCAATGCCACTTTCGTCGGATCGGCGCGTCGAAATAGAAATTATGATTTCCTATTTCAGTATTTGAATTGACTATCACTGACACGCACCGGCCACGTTGCACGCGCGACAAGCGCAATCGCGCTGACATGCGCAGGAAAAACTCGCGAATTGATGGATCGCCGCCGCTCAGCGGCCGGCGGCATAGGCCTGCATGCCGCGCGGATTGGCGGCGGCGCGGCGCCGGACGCCGACGCGCGAGGCGGCTGTGAGACGCCCTTCCGACCACGCCGGTCCCACCTCCACCTCGTGCCCGCGCGCGCGGAGTTCCTTGATCGTGGCCTCCGGGATGCGGGACTCGACCACCATCACGCCGGGACGCGCCTGCCGTGGCCAGAACGAGGCGGGAAAATGCTCGGAATGCCACGCCGGCGCGTCGATCGCCTCCTGCAGGTTCATGCCGAAATGCACGTGGCGCAGGAACATCTGGGTGATCCACTGGTCCTGCTGGTCGCCGCCCGGTGAGCCCCAAGCGAGATACGGCTTGCCGTC
>CAZNTY010000433.1:0-2124 GCA_964576085.1 uncultured Undibacter sp.
GCCGCCGGTTCCGTGATCAGTGAACCGAGCAAGGGCGCTACGATGAGAACGGCGAGCCACCAAGCCCCAGGCGTGCCGCTCCCCAGGCCGGCCACTTTGCTCAACACGGCCTCCGCCAAGGTTAGGATGGGACGTGTGGCGGCCAGCGCCATGACGATCACCACAAACATCGGCTCGGTGTAGCTCACCCGGTTGCTGACGTAGTCGACAGCGGTGCTCCAGCCCTTCAGCCAGGCGATCGTGCCGAGCAGGACCACCGCCCAGATGCCAAAGACGGCCTCGATCTCCCCGAAAAAATGCAGCACCTGCCCGAGAAAGCTGACGTCGTCAGAACATCCGGCACGGCTGGCGGACCGGGCGGCATGCCGTTGCTGCACCCGATGAGCCCAATGACGGATTTTGGCGGTGAGAAACGTGTGTCCGACCGCTCCGGCAAAGATGAGGAAGGCGGCCAGGTTCAAAGGATCCGCCGCCGCCCTGGAGTTCAGCACCTCCCCAAGACCCCTGCCGGCCGCATCCCGGTATTGGTCGAGCGGCGTTGGAAGGACCATCACTGCGGACGACGAGACCGCCGTGTAGGTTGCGGACATATGCTCCAGCAATGGGACCACGGGAGAGATCGCCGCGCTCATGGTGTTGGCTGCCCGGGGCCGGGCTCGAGCGCGTGGCAGATGCAAGAAAAGGACGCCTGGTCGCTCTTCTGCCGGGACTTCTCCGGCAGCGGCGACATCCGGATGATGCCGTAATGGCGGAGACCGTCGAGCACCCCATCGGCGAGGATCTGGCGCGGACAATAGGCAGGGACGTCGACGATCGCCTCAAGAAGTTCCGGGAGCGCGTTCTCAACGACGATGCCGCGCACGCTCGGGAGCCGGAACATGCTGGCGTCATTTCCGGTATCGCCTGCCACCAGCACGGCATCGAGCGGTATCTCCAGCCGGCCGCAAAGCCACGAAATCGCCCCTCCCTTGGTCGCGTTGTGTGGGAGGATGTCGAGATCGCGGGCGCTTGAGTAAACGATTTTCGCCTGCAGCCCGGCCTCGGCGAGCCGTTCGGCGAGTTCGCGCAGGGCACCCGGCGGCGCCCGGTCTAGGAACCAGCTGGACTTGAATTCGTGCTGGAACTCGTCCGGCTGGGGGTGGATTCCCGGCAGTCGGGCGGCGATCTCCCGCACCTTCGCCAGGTCCCAGCCCCCGGCGAAATGCGCCGGCAGCTCCGCCATCATGCGCGCTCCCGCGACGTGGAA
This sequence comes from uncultured Undibacter sp., assembly GCA_964576085.1. Taxonomy (GTDB): domain Bacteria; phylum Pseudomonadota; class Alphaproteobacteria; order Rhizobiales; family Xanthobacteraceae; genus Pseudolabrys. Next base: position 1,247 of record CAZNTY010000433.1, read on the forward strand.
GATCTGGGTGCCCACGCCGCCGATGTAATAGTCCGCCTCGGGCAACACATCGTCGGCGACGAATCGGCGGAGATCGTCCACCAGGCGGCCGCTGTTGTATACCAGCAATGGCCGGGTCTCGGGCGGGAGGGATTCCCACGCGGTCTTGAACCGCTCGGTCGCTTCCGGATCGCCGAGTAGCGTGCCGTCGAGGTCGGCGCTGAACAGCCGAACGGCCGGAAGAGTGAAGGAAGCCGTCACGACAGAGGGTTTGGCGGTTGCGGCCGAATCAGCGCCCATCGGGACTCTTCTCGTTCTGCCGGAGCTGCTCGGCAAGGCCGGTGGTGTGGCGGCCAGGCCGGCGCTTGAACACCCGCTGGAAGTAGGTGTTATTCGGAATCATGACCGTCTCGTCGGAGCCGGTCTGCAGCGTGGTGAAGATCAGACTGAGATCGATCACCCGCCCTTTCACGTTTTCGGCGGGCAACTCCAGCTCATCCCCGACAGAGAAGGGTTTGAAAAGCACGAGCACGAACGTGCAGAGGAAATTGCTGAGCACGCTCCAGACGGCGACGAAACCGATCGCCACCAAACCGAGGACCGTGCCGACGAACGCGAGCAGGGTGCCCATCGGAAAGCCCCATAGCCCGAGAATCAGGGCCGCGGCGACCGCGAGAATCGAATAACGCAGCAGGACGCGCACGGGTGCGAAGGCGAGGCGCGGCAGCCCTGCCCATTGCGCGAAAAGCAGGATCTTGCCGCGCAAGCCAAAGAAAAGGCCGAGGGCGACCCCCAGGATGACCAGGCTTTTGACGAGGCGGGAGAAGAGTTCCGGATCGAGGTGTTCCATGTTTGGAGGAGGTTGGATTGGTTTCGGTGTTTTAGTCGCCGTCGTTCCA
>CAZNTY010000434.1:0-4760 GCA_964576085.1 uncultured Undibacter sp.
CGACTCGCAGGCGCGCGACCTCGCCGCGCCGCCGTCCGCCGCGCCGATGAAGATCAGCCCGCCCGGCATTGACGACTACACGCTGCCGAGCAGCGCGCCCGCGGCCATGCCGGCTTACGCGCCGCCGTCCTATCCGCCGGCGCGCGACGTGGCTCCGCGCAGCCTCTCGCCGCGCGACAAGCCGCTCGACGCTGGCGAGGAGGCCGACGACATTCCCGACGACGCGATATTGCCGAACCGCGGCCGCGCGCCGGCGCGGCGCGAGACCACAGCGCCGGCGGCGCGCCCGCACAGCCCGTCGCCGCGTTACGAGCCGCCGAGGCTCGGCCCGTCGCGGACTGTCCCGATGACGCAGGTGCAGGCCGCCGTTACGCCGCCCGCGACCTTGTCGTGTCCGATCGTCTCGGCGCTCGACAAATGGGTCAGCGAGGGCGTGCAGCCGGCGGCGATGCGCTGGTTCGGCCAGCCGGTGGTCGAGATCAAGCAGATCTCCTCCTATGCCTGCCGCGGCATGGTCGGCGCGGGCCCCTATATCTCGGAGCACGCCTTCGGCAATGCGCTCGACGTCGCCGGCTTCGTGCTTGCCGACGGCCGCAAGGTGATGGTGCAGAGCGGCTGGAACGGCCGGCCGGAGGAGGCCGGCTTCCTGCACGACGTGCAGGGCTCGGCCTGCGACATCTTCTCGACCGTGCTGGCGCCCGGCTACAACGTCTATCACTACAACCACATCCATCTCGACCTGATGCGGCGCTCGAGCGGCCGCCATCCGTGCCGGCCGACCGCGATCCCCGGCGAGGTCGCCGCCGCGCGGCAGGCGCAGAAGAGCAAGTACGCGCACCGCAGCGATCCCGGCATCACCGGCTCGATCCGCGGCAAGGCGGTGAAGGCGGCGGTCGCCGGCGAGGACGGCGACTTCGATGACTAAAGATCGGCCGGCAGCACGCCGCCGCCCATCGTGCGCATCATCAGCCGCAGGCCGAGCGGACTGAAGATCAGCCGCAGCGCCAGCCGGCGCAGCCAGGGCCGCGAGCGCACGCCCGGCACGAACAGCTCCGCATAGCGCGCCGCCTCGCGCTGCTTGCGGTCGACGTGCGGCTTGAGCGCGTCCTGATACGCCGCGAAGGCGTCGCGATGGTCGTTGTGCCGCGCCAGCTCCCGCGCCAGCAGATAGGCGCCGGCCATCGCCATGTGCGAGCCCTGTCCGGCAAGCAGCGTCAGGCAGCCGCAGGCGTCGCCGACCAGCGCGATGCGCCCGCTGTGCCAGCGCGGCATCGCGATCTGCGTCGCGCCGTCGAAGAAGATCGGCTCGCCGCCCGGATAGTCGCGCAGCACCTCCTCGGTGATCCAGCCGCCGCCGTCATATTGCGCGCGGACGAAGGCGAGGCTCTGGCCGGGCGAGATGTCCTGCTCGCCGTGGCGGAACACGTAGGTCGCGTCCATCCGCGCGCCGTCGAGCGGATAGAAGAATGCGCTGCGGTCGGTTTCCTCGTAGAGCCTGCACAGCTCGCCGAGCCGGCCGGCGCCGTCGCCGAGATGGAAAGCCGCGACATAGAGCCCGAGGAAGCGCGCGAACTTGCGCTCGGGCCCGAACGCCAGGCGGCGCACGCCCGAGTGCGCGCCGTCGGCGCCGATCACCAGCGCGAAGTCGTCGGTGGCGCCGCCGACGAACGTCGCATGCACGCGGTCCTTGAGATCGCTGAGGGCGTGCAGCCATGTGCCGTAGCGGATTTCGATGCCGGCTTGCCGCGCGCATTCGAGCAGCGCCTGCTCGAGATCGGGCCGCCGCAGATACATGTAGCGACCGCCGAGCGCGTCGCGGATGTGCCCGACCGGAACCGTCAGATATGGCTCGCCGTCGGCGCCGACGAAGGCGAGCGCTTCGATGGGATAATGAATCGCGCGCAACCGCTCGATCAGGCCGAGCCGCGCCGCGACGTCCCAGCCGCTGCCGAAGAAATCCATCATGTAGCCGGCCCCGCGCGGCGCACGCTCGCGCTCGATCACCAGCGGCTCGAAGCCGTTCCGCCTGAGCTGGATTGCGAGGGTGAGACCGGCAATGCCGGCACCTGAAACAAGAACACGGTTCCGGTTCATTGACCCGCCCGGATTGCGTCGCCTGACGGCTAAATCGCTCGCCGCGCAACGGTTCCGACGAAGATCGGGAACGCGTCGATTAAACCGTCGGGTGTGCCGCCTGCAACAGCATCGCGGCGAACAGAATGAGCCCGGCGTCGCGATTCGATTTGAACAGCTTGAGGCAATGAGCCGGATCGTCGATGTCGAGTCGCGCGGTCTGCCAGCCAAGATGGAGGGCGAAGGCGGCAAGCCCGGCCGCGAAGATCGCGCCGCCGCCCGCCATCGCGCCGGCAAGGCCGATGAGCGTAACCGCCAGTCCATAGAAGACGGCGAGCATCGGCCGGGTGCGCTCGCGGAACAGCAGCGCGGTCGACTTGATGCCGATCAGCGCGTCGTCCTCGCGATCCTGGTGCGCGTAGATGGTGTCGTAGCCGATCACCCAGGCGATCGCGCCGGCGTAGAGCACGAACGCCGGTTCATCGAGCCGCGCAAAGGTTGCGGGCCATCCCATCAGCGCGCCCCACGAGAAGGCGAGGCCGAGCGCGACCTGCGGCCAGTAGGTGATCCGCTTCATGAATGGATAGATCACGACCACCGCGAGCGAGGCGAGCCCGCACAGGATCGTGAAGCGGTTGAACTGCACCAGCACCAGCAGGCCGACCAGCGCCTGCGCGACCATGAACGCGCTTGCCTGCGCGACCGTCACCTGGCCGGACGGAATCGGCCGCGAGCGCGTGCGCTCGACTCTGCCGTCGAGGTCGCGGTCGACCAGATCGTTCCAGGTGCAGCCGGCGCCGCGCATTGCAAAGGCGCCGATGAAGAACAGCGCGACATGCCACAGGCTCGGCAGCGTCCCGCTGCGCATGCCGGCAAGGCCGAGCGACCACCAGCATGGGATCAGCAGCAGCCACGAGCCGATCGGCCGGTCGAGCCGCGCCAGCCGCAGGTAGGGACGGGTCGCGAGCGGGGCGAGGCCGTCGACCCAGTTTCCGGTCGCATCGGCGACGCGTCCGGTGCCCCCGCTCATTTGCTGCCGAGCGGCGTGCCGGTGAGAGTGTCGAAGGTGCCGCGGCCGGTCCGGATGTTCTTGGCGTCAGGCACGCGGTTGGTGCCGAGCGCGTCGCTCAGCGTCGGGGCGGCCGGTCCCTGCGGCCGGGAGGCAAACTGGCACACGCGGTCGCGGATCTGGCCGGTATGCTTGTGCTGTTCTTTCATGGTCGTGACGACCTGGCTCGGGATTCCGCACCAGGCCGAATTGTCTTCGCTGAACTTGACGAGCTTGTTCTCGGCGGCGACCAGCGCGGTGAGCAGCCGGCAGGCTTCTTGCGGCGGCGCCTTGCGCTGGCCGGCGGTCTGCACGGCCTTGCCTTTCTTCTCGGCATCGGTGCGCAGCGCGATGAAATCCTTGAAGCAGGGCGGCTCCTGCCGCGCCGGCGCGGCCTGCGGCGCCGGCTGGAAGCCCTGCTGCTGCGGTGCCGGCGCGGGCTGGAAGCCCTGCTGCGGCTGAATGGTCTGCGCCGCCGCTGGCCCGGCGGCCAGCAGGATCGAGGCAAAAATCGCAAAACGGGGCAGCGGCATGGTCGGTCGGTCGTCCTCGAGTCATTATACACGGCGCGCGCCGCACCGTATTACAACGTGGCGAATGCGTCGGGAACGCGGCAATCGTCGCGTCCGTCTTTTGTTCCGGGGAGCCGGGAAGAACGCAGAAATCATGGCCCGATACGACTTTCGCCAGCCGCGGCTTTACGTCGCCGGCCCGCTGCACTCCGGCGCCCGCCTCGGGCTCGACCGCGAGGCCGTCAATTACCTGCGCAACGTGCTGCGGCTCGAAACCGGCGCGGCCGTGCTGGTCTTCAACGGCCGGGACGGAGAGTGGCAGGCGAGCGTCGCGGCTGACGGCCGGCGCTCGCTGGCCCTGGACCTCGGCCGGCAGGTCCGGCCGCAGCCGCCGCCGGGCGACCTGCATTACCTGTTCGCGCCGATCAAGCACGCGCGGCTCGACTACATGGTGCAGAAGGCGGTCGAGCTCGGCGTCTCGAGGCTGCAGCCGGTCGTCACGCGGCACACCCAGGTCGCGCGTGTCAACGTTGCGCGCATGCAGGCCAACGTGATCGAGGCGGCGCAGCAATGCGGCGTGCTGGCGCTGCCGGAGGTCGCGGAGCCCGAGCCCCTGCCGGCCGTGCTCGGCCGGATGGAGGCCGGGCGCACCCTGGTGTTCTGCGACGAGGAGGCGGCGGTGCGCGATCCGGTTGAAGCGCTCGCCGCGCGGCGCGCGGGGCCGGGCGGACGGGAGCCGCTTGCGGTGCTGATCGGGCCGGAAGGCGGCTTCAGCGAGGACGAGCGCGACATCCTGCTGGGGCGGCCCAATGCGCTGCGCCTCTCGCTCGGCCCGCGCATCCTGCGGGCCGACACCGCGGCGGTCGCGGCGCTGGCGCTGGTGCAGGCGGTGCGCGGCGACTGGCGGGAGGAGCCCGGCGGGCCTTGACATTTATTCCTATAGGATTATAGTCTGAGGTGTCCGGTCCGTCGAAGGGCGCCATCTAGAGGCGTTCTGATGGTGGGACTGGATGCGGCGCCCGCGGCTTCGCCTCGCAAGCGAAGACTCGGGAGGCCACGGGGCCCCGGCCGGGCGGCACTAGGACCGCTCTGCGAGGAGCTTTCGCTGGACTGGGACTGGGCGAACC
>CAZNTY010000435.1:0-6388 GCA_964576085.1 uncultured Undibacter sp.
CAAGGCCGCGGCGCCGGACAAGACCACCCGCGACACGCCCGACTGGCTGCTGGCGCGCTGGACCAAGAGCTACGGCCGGGAGACCGCCCGCGCGATCGCCGCTGCCAATTCACAGGAGCCGGCGCTCGACCTGACCGCCAAGCAGGACGCGCAGTTCTGGGCCGAGCGCCTGCACGGCCGCGTGCTGCCGACCAGCACAGTGCGCACGCTGGCGCACGGCGCGATCTCGCTGCTGCCGGGGTTCCGTGAGGGCGCGTGGTGGGTGCAGGACGCCGCCGCCGCCATTCCGGCCCGGCTGTTCGGCGACCTGGCCGGGCTTCGCGTCGCTGACTTGTGCGCCGCGCCCGGCGGCAAGACCGCGCAGCTCGCCCACGCGGGCGCCAGGGTGACCGCGGTCGACCGCTCCGCGCAGCGCCTGACGCGGCTGCAGGAGAACTTCACCCGGCTCGGCCTCATGGCGGACATCGTCGCGGCGGACGTGCTGGACTGGCAGACGCCGCCGTTCGATGCGGTGCTGCTCGATGCGCCGTGCTCCTCGACCGGAACGATCCGCCGGCATCCCGACGTGCCGTGGCTCAAGTCCGAGGCCGACATCGCGACGCTGGCGGCGATGCAAAACCGTCTGCTCGACCGCGCAGTCGAATTGACCCGGCCCGGCGGCACGCTGATCTATTGCGTCTGTTCGCTCGAGCCGGAGGAAGGCGAGCAGCAGATCGAAGCGCTGCTCGCACGCGACAGCCGGGCCCGCCGGCAGCCGATCGGGGCCGGCGAGGTGTGGCATCGGGACGAGTTCCTCACCGCGGCCGGCGACCTGCGCACGCTGCCGACCCAGCTTCCCGACCCCGAGCCGCGCTGGGGCGGGCTCGACGGCTTTTACGCGGCGCGGCTGCGCCGGATTTGAGCCTTATTCGCGCTGTTCGGTCGTATTGGCCGACTCACGCCCCTTGGCTATCGTGCTGGGAGGACGGGAGAATCGGCCGCCGCCGGGGGGACAACCGCCTTCATGACGCGCATTTCGGTCGCGGAGCAAGCCAGGCTTTCCGCCTTCATCGGCAGACGCGCGCTGAAAGGGCTTGCCGGCCGGATCAGCGCGCATCCGCTGCTGCGCTGGCGGCTCGCCGCGACCAACGACCGGCTGGTGATCGCGCCGCAGGAGTTGCGCACGGCCGATGCGACGCGGGCGAGCGAAATCTATGCCGGCCGCTTCGCCTTCGCCGGCAAGGTAGTGATCTGCGACCGCCGCTCGCCGTTCGAAATGACGCCGCCGTCCGAGGAATGGGCCGTCATCCTGCTGGGTTTCGCCTGGCTACGCCATCTGCGCGCCGCCGACAGCGCCATCACCCGGTCGAACGCACGCGCGCTGGTCGACGACTGGATCAACCTGCAGGGCCGCTGGCATCCGCTCGGCTGGCGCATCGACATCCTGTCCCGCCGCGTCATCTCCTGGCTGTCGCAGGCACCGCTGATCCTGCAGGACGCCGACGTGCGGTTCTACCGCCGCTTCATCCGCAGCCTGGCGCGGCAGGTGCGCCATTTGCGCCGCAGCGCGGGCCAGTCGCGCGACGGGCTGCCGCGGCTGCAGGCACTGCTGGCGCTCACCTTCGCCGCGCTCTGCATGCAGAACCAGTCGCGCCATCTGCGTGCGGCGGCGCGGCGGCTCACCGAGGAGCTCGGCCGCCAAGTGCTGCCCGACGGCGGCCATGTCAGCCGCAATCCGGGGGTGCTGATAGAACTCCTGCTCGATCTGCTGCCATTGCGGCAACTATTCACACACCGCAACGTCCCTCCGCCCGCCGGCCTTAACAACGCCATCGATCGCATCATGCCGATGCTGCGCTTCTTCCGGCACGGCGATGGCAACTTTGCGCTGTTCAACGGCATGGGACCGACGCCGGTCGACCTGCTGGCCACCGTGCTCGCGTACGACGACGCGCGTGGCGCGCCGGTCGCCAACGCGCCGCATTCCGGTTATCAGCGGCTCGAACGCGAGGGTACGCTGGTTCTGATGGACGCTGGACGGCCGCCGCCGATGGCCTTGAGCCAGGAGGCTCACGCCAGCTGCCTCGCTTTCGAGCTGTCGTCGAAACAGCACCGATTGGTGGTGAATTGCGGCTTGCCGGCGGTGAACCGGGAAACCTGGCGGCAGGTCACGCGGGCAACGCCGGCTCACTCGACCGTGACGGTGAACGATACATCGTCCTGCCGTTTCGTCGAATCGCAGCTGTTCCGGCGGCTGCTATGGGGCGTCCCGATCATAGGCGGCCCGCGCCAGGTGACGATCGCCCGCGAGGAAACCATCGAAGGCATCACGATCGAAACCGCGCATGACGGTTATGCGCGGCCTTTCAACATGATCCATCGCCGCACGCTCAAGCTGTCGCAAGACGGCTCGACCCTCACCGGCGAGGATTCATTCACGCCTTCGCGCGGCGACAAGTTCGTACTGCAGGTGCCGGACGAGTTCGCCATCCGCTTCCACCTGCATCCATCAGTCAAGGCCAACCGTCTGACCGACCGTCACGGCGTGATGCTGACGCTGCCGGACCGCGACGTATGGACCTTCAACGCCTATGAAGATGCGGTCGAAATCGAGGAAAGTGTTTATCTCGCCGGCAGCGATGGGCCGCGCCGCACCGTGCAGATGGTGATCTACGGCCACGCCCGCACGCAATCCCAGGTGCAATGGTCTTTCACGCGGGCACCGCGCAATGCCCAAAACCGACGGGAGACGCGCAACGACGAGCCGGAATTGCCGCTATAACGCCACCCGCGACGCGGGTGTGAACGGGCGTGACAGCCGCCTTGAAAATTGGGCCAATGTCGGTGGATATGGCGGCATGAACGGCGAGCTTCGCAAGATCACGCGCGCCCTGCTGTCGGTGTCCGACAAAAACGGGCTGATAGAATTTGCCCGCGCGCTGGCAAGTTATAACATTGAGCTGGTTTCGACCGGCGGCACCGCCAAGGCGCTGACCGATGCCGGTCTCAAGGTGACGGACGTCGCCGAGCTGACCGGCTTTCCCGAGATGATGGACGGGCGCGTGAAGACGCTGCATCCCAAGGTGCACGGCGGCCTGCTGGCAATGCGCCACAAGAAAGACCATGCCGCCGCAATGGAGAAGCACGGCATCAGTCCGATCGATCTGTTGGTCGTGAATCTCTATCCATTCGAAGCGACGGTTGCAAAGGGGGGGACATTCGACGACTGCATTGAGAACATCGACATCGGCGGACCGGCGATGATCCGAGCAGCCGCCAAGAACCATAACGATGTTGCCGTGGTCGTGGAGCCTGCCGATTACAATGCCGTGCTCGACGAGCTGAAGGCGAACGCCGGCGCAACCACCCTCGCCTTGCGCCGAAAACTCGCGGCGAAGGCTTATGCTCGCACTGCCGCCTATGACGCCGCAATCTCCAACTGGTTCGCCGACACGCTGCACGATCCAGCGCCCGATTATCGCGCTTTCGGCGGAAAGCTCGCAGAAGCGTTGCGCTACGGCGAAAACCCACATCAGAGCGCGGCGTTCTATCGCGCGCCGGTGTTGCGGCCCGGTGTCGCTACGGCGCGACAAGTGCAGGGCAAGCAGCTGTCCTACAACAACATCAACGACACCGACGCGGCCTACGAGTGCGTTGCCGAGTTCGATCCGCTGCGCATCGCGGCTTGCGTCATCGTCAAACATGCCAATCCCTGCGGCGTCGCCGAGGGCGTGAGCCTGACCAATGCCTACCGCAAGGCGCTGGCCTGCGATCCAACCTCGGCATTCGGCGGCATCGTCGCGCTCAACCGCCGGCTCGATGCCGAAGCGGCGAAGGCGATCACCGAAATCTTTACCGAAGTCATCATCGCGCCAGAGGCTGACGAGGAAGCCGTCAGGATTGTCGCCGCAAAGAAGAATCTGCGGCTATTGTTGGCTGGCGGCCTGCCCGATCCGCACGCCCCCGGCTGGCTGGTGAAGTCAGTTGCCGGCGGCCTTTTGGTGCAGTCGCGCGATAACGCTACAGTCGATAACATGCAGCTCAAGACCGTGACGAAGCGCGCGCCGAGCGCGGCCGAGTTGCGCGACCTGCGTTTCGCGTTCCGCGTGGCGAAGCACGTCAAGTCGAACACCATCGTCTATGCCAAGGACAGCGCCACGGTCGGCATCGGTGCCGGGCAGATGAGCCGGATCGACGCTGCGCGGATCGGCGCGCGCAAGGCGGAAGACGCCGCGCGCGACGCTGGGCTCACGGCGCCACTGACCAGAGGCTGTGTGCTTGCTTCAGACGCCTTCTTCCCGTTCGCCGACGGTCTGCTGGTCGCGATCGAGGCCGGCGCCACCGCGGTGATCCAGCCCGGCGGCTCGATGCGGGACGACGAGGTGATCAAGGCCGCCGACGACCACGGCATCGCGATGGTATTCACCGGCACGCGGCATTTCCGGCATTGATTCTCGCCAACGCTAACTTTCGACGTCATGCGCGGGCTTGACCCGCCGCAATGACTTCGCGGCAGGCAAGCTACTGCCTTGCCAGATCGCCAAGAAGGCTCGCAGCGACCGAGAGCTTCGACAGCGTGAGTCCCGAGGCGGCGATTTCGTGGATCGAAGCGCGGATGCGCTCGACTTCGGCCTTGCGCTCGTCCACCCACTTCTCGACGGCGTCGGCACCGGATGCGCCATTGCCGACCATCGCCGCGGTCAGCCGTCGCTCGGCATCTCCGATCGAATCGAGTGCGCGGTCGAGCGCCAGGCGATCGAAGTAATCCGCCACCGCGATGTCGGCGACCTTGCCAGTCACGCGGTCGAGCTGGAAGAAGGCCTCAGTGGCGAAATAGGTCTTCGCCACTTCGCTGATCGGCTTGCCCGCGCGCTCGGCGACCAGCACGATATCGGGCGCGGCCTTGAGCGCCGGCAGGTCCGCGAGCCTGTGCGCCAGCCCCTCCGGCACGCCAGCCTTGATCAGCTCGGCTTCATGCTTTGCACGCCCCGTCAGAACATCCTTCGACAGCGCCTGATCGAGAGCGGCCGTCACCTGCGTGATGCCTTCGCGATAATGAGCGACGACCTTGGCGAGGCCCTGCCCGAGATCGACATTGCGCAGGAACCAGACCAGGCGATCGAGCAACAGGTTTTCGACTGCCGCATAAAGCGACAGCTGCAGAGCACCCGGCACCTTGTTGTCGAGCGCATTGATCTCATCGTTGAGCGCCGGCATGCCGTAGCTGTCGCGCACCGCCGTAAAGGCGAAGGCAATCGCCTCGGCGCTGGCACCGGTCTGGTCGGCAATGCGCGCCATCAGCGTCGGCCCGCCGCGGTTGATCATCGAGTTGGCGAGCTGGGTCGCGATGATCTCGCGTCGCAGGCGGTGGCCCTGCAGGGCGTCGGGGAACCCCTCGCTCATCTCTTTCGGAAAATAGCGGCCGATCTCGCGGCCGAGATAGGGATCGTCCGGAACGCTGGAATCGAGCAGCTCGCTATAGAGCGACAGCTTGGCATAGGCGAGCAGCACCGCAAGCTCGGGCCGGGTCAGCGGCGCATTGCGCTTGCGGCGCTCGCCGAGCGTCATGTCGTCGGGCAGAAATTCCACGCCGCGGTCGAGCTGACCGCGCGTCTCCAGCGTCTGCATCAGTCGCTGCTGGAATCCGAGATCCTCGAGGCCGCGCCGCTGCGCCAACGACAGCGCCAGCGGCTGCAGATAATTGTTGCGCAGCACGAGTCGCGCCACCTCGCCGGTCATGCCGGTAAGAAACTCGTTGCGCTTTTCGACCGTCAGCTTGCCCGCATGCAGCAGCGGGCTGAACGCGATCTTGATATTCACCTCGACGTCCGAGGTGTTGACGCCGGCGGAGTTGTCGATCGCGTCGGTATTGAGCCGAGTGCCCTTCATCGCCGCCTCGATGCGGCCGCGCTGCGTCATGCCGAGATTGGCGCCTTCGCCGACCACCTTGCAGCGCAGCTCGGAGCCGGCGATGCGCAGCACGTCGTTCGCACGGTCGCCGACGGCTTCATCGCTTTCCGTTGACGCTCGCACATAGGTGCCGATGCCGCCGAAAAACAGCAAGTCGACCCTGGCCTTGAGGATAGCCTTCATGAGCTGCTGCGGCGTCACCCTCTCCGGCAACTCGAACAGCTTCCGTGCCTGGGCGCTGAGCGCAATCTCCTTCAGGGAACGGGGATAAACGCCGCCGCCCGCCGAGATCAGCGACTTGTCATAATCCTGCCAGCTCGAGCGCGGCAGCGCGAACAGCCGTGCTCGTTCTTCGAACGCCCTGGCCGGATCTGGGTCGGGATCAACGAAAATGTCGCGATGATCGAATGCGGCGACGAGCTTCGTCGTCTTCTCGCGCAGCATGCCGTTGCCGAACACGTCGCCCGACATGTCGCCGACGCCGACCGCCGTGAACGGC
>CAZNTY010000436.1:0-1970 GCA_964576085.1 uncultured Undibacter sp.
CAGGTCGGTCAGCGCAAAGTCCTTCCCTTTGTAGAGAATCGGAACGCCACGCGTTTTCGCGGCGGCATAGGCGAAGCAGTCGCCCATGTTGAGATCGGCCCGATGGCCGCTGCGCCGGCCGTAACGGTCGAACGCTTCGACGGCCGCGGCCGAGACGGCAAGATCGACCGGCACGATCTCGACCTCGGCCAATTCGAGGAATGTGAGAATGTCGGGCAACTCCTGCCCCGCGCGCCGCCCCGTCTTGCGCGAGACCGAGGCAGCCGCCTCCCAGACGGCGATCGGTGATGTCGTCGCGCCGCCGGCGCGGTCGAGGTCCCGTGCCAGCGCCTGGCCATCGTCCTCCTCGGTCACAATCGCGACGATGGCCGAAGCATCAACGAACATGGGGCGGCCTGCTGTCGTAGAGGCTGTCGCGGAACGCCTTGTCGACCGGGCGCGGATCCTTGACCCGGGCGCGGACGCGCTTGCGCAGCGCCGCGGTGCGCTCCCATAGCGGCACCGCCGCCTGACGCCGCCGCAATTCGTTCGACAGCGCGGTGTGGACGGCTTCCGTCAAACCCATTTTCGCCGTCCGCGCCAGTTCGCGCGCGAGCTGCTCGGTGTTGCGGTTGCGGATGTAGAACGGCATAGTCATCCCGTATATTCAATTTATCTTGCCGTATATATGGCGGATTCTTCGGCCGGTCAACGCGGCGTGGATCGTGAACCCGCAGCCGCGGTTGCCTCCCGCCGCCGCGCTGCTATATCCATCCCCGTCACGCTTACCTGCATTCGTAGGCAGCGAGTGAGCAACAGGAGACTTTTGATGGCGCAATCTGTCGCGCTGACCTTCCCCGACGGCGCCCGCCGCGACTACCCCCAAGGCACCACCGGCCTCGACATCGCCAAGGGCATCTCGCCCTCGCTCGCCAAGCGCACCGTGGCGATGGCGCTCGACGGCACGCTCGCCGACCTCAGCGATCCGATCGAGCACGATTCCAAAATCGAATTCATCTCGCGCGAGGATCCCCGCGCGCTGGAGCTGATCCGCCACGACGCCGCGCATGTGCTCGCCGAGGCCGTGCAGTCGCTGTGGCCCGGCACCCAGGTCACGATCGGCCCGGTCATCGAGAACGGCTTCTATTACGACTTCGCGCGCAACCAGCCGTTCACGACCGAAGACCTGCCGGTCATCGAGAAGAAGATGCGCGAGATCATCGCCCGCGACAAACCCTTCACCAAGGAGGTGTGGTCGCGCGACAAGGCCAGGCAGACCTTCCGCGACATGGGCGAGAGCTTCAAGGTCGAGCTGGTCGACGCCATCCCGGACGACCAGCAGATCAAGATCTACAAGCAGGGCGACTGGTTCGATCTGTGCCGCGGCCCGCACATGACCTCGACCGGCAAGATCGGCAACGCCTTCAAGCTGATGAAGGTGGCCGGCGCCTACTGGCGCGGCGACAGCAACAACCCGATGCTCACGCGCATCTACGGCACCGCCTTCGCGAAGCAGGAGGAGCTCGACGCCTATCTCAGGCAGATGGAGGAAGCCGAGAAGCGCGACCACCGCAAGCTCGGCCGCGAGCTCGACCTGTTTCATTTCCAGGAGGAAGGCCCGGGCGTGGTGTTCTGGCACGCCAAGGGCTGGACGCTGTTCCAGGCGATCATCGCCTATATGCGCCGCCGTCTCGCGGCGGACTACGACGAGGTCAACGCGCCGCAGCTGCTCGACAAGTCGCTGTGGGAGACCTCGGGCCACTGGGGCTGGTACCGCGAGAACATGTTCGCGGCGCAGTCGGCGGGCGAGGAGGCCGAGGACAAGCGCTGGTTCGCCATCAAGCCGATGAACTGCCCGGGCCACGTGCAGATCTTCAAGCACGGGCTGAAAAGCTACCGCGAGCTGCCGATCCGCATGGCCGAGTTCGGCGTGGTGCATCGCTACGAGCCGTCAGGCGCGATGCATGGCCTGCTGCGCGTGCGCGGCTTCA
>CAZNTY010000437.1:0-2759 GCA_964576085.1 uncultured Undibacter sp.
ATCTTCACCTTCATGCTGGCGAGCTTCCCGGCCGGGCTCGTGATCTACTGGGCGTGGAACAACACGATGTCGGTGATCCAGCAGAGCGTGATCATGAGGACGCACGGCGCCAAGAGCGAGCTGTTCGACAATCTGAAGCGGACGTTCGGGGGGGAGGAAGAAAGGGGCGTAGCGCTCAGTGAGACGCTGCTGGCCCCCTACGGCCGCAATAGCGTCTTGATCGCGCGTCGTTCGTCCATGGCTCGGTAGCCCTCCGCGACCCGGTCGAGCGGCAAGGTCAAATCGAAGACCTTGCCCGGCTCGATCGTGCGCTTCATCACCAGCCCGATCAGCTCTGGAAGATAGCGACGCACCGGCGCCGGGCCGCCGTGCAGCCTGACGTGGGTATAGAACAGCTCTTCGCCACTCAAGTCGACGCCATGCGGAACGCCGACGTAACCGACGCCTCCGCCGGGGCGGGTCGAATGCACGGCTTGCATCATCGACTGCTGCGTGCCGACACACTCCAGCACCGCGTCGGCGCCGACGCCTTTGGTCATGTCCATGATGCGCGCAACGCCTTCGTCACCTCGCTCGCTGACGATATCGGTCGCGCCGAATTCGCGCGCCAGCGTCTGGCGGTCGGCGTGGCGGCTCATGGCGATGATTCTCTCGGCGCCTTTGATTTTGGCTGACAGAACGCCGAGCAGCCCGACGGCGCCATCGCCAACCACCGTAACAGTCATCCCCGGCTGTACATTGGCGGCCTCGGCCGCAAACCATCCGGTTCCGAAGACATCGGAAGCCGCTTGAAAGCTCGCGAACAAGTCTTCAGGCGGGATTTCCGAGGTGGCGACCAGCGTTCCGTCCGCGAGAGGAACACGCAGATAGGGCGCCTGCGCACCGATGACGAATTCCTTGTGCATGCACGATGTCTGATAGCCGTGCCGGCAGTGCGGACAGGTATTATCGGAAGCAAAGAACGAGCCGATCACGAACTGGCCGGGCTTCACGGTCCTGACCTCGCTTCCGACCTCCTCCACGAACCCACAATATTCGTGGCCCATCGGCATCGGCTCCGTGACGGCACTGATGCCGCGATAGGGCCAGAGGTCGGAGCCGCAGATGGACGTCACCGCGATGCGGATGATCGCGTCGGTGGGCTTGAGAATTTTCGGCTCGTCGCGCTCTTCGAAACGGATATCGCGCGGGCCGTACAGGACTGTGCCTTTCATTGATCGCTCCTTCTTTGCAACGCCGCCGTCTACATCCGGTATTGCCGGTCGTTGACGTGCTCCATCCAGTCGACGACCTTGCCGTCGAGGGCCTCCTGGATGGCAATGTGAGTCATTGCCGATTTCGGCGATGCGCCGTGCCAGTGCTTTTCGCCGGGTGGAAACCATACGACGTCGCCGGGGCGGATCTCTTCGACAGGGCCGCCCTCGCTTTGTGCCCAGCCAAGGCCGGACGTGACGATGAGCGTCTGTCCAAGCGGATGCGTGTGCCATGCGGTGCGCGCGCCCGGCTCGAACGTGACGGTCGCGCAGCGCATGCGCGCCGGGTCCGGCGCTTCGAAAAGAGGGTCCACCCTCACGCTGCCGGTGAACCAATCGCCCGGTCCTTTGCCGGACGGTTGCGAAGCATTACGTTTGATTTGCATAGAACCTCCTTTGCCGGATGCCCGACTTTCGAAAGGATATTTAACTCGTGCCTGCGTTTCGATTAGTTGTCATAATCCGCATGAACTTATGAGGGGGGCTCATCAATGCGCCGTGGCAGCCTCGACGACCTGCTCGCGTTCGTCGCTGTCGCCCGCGAACGCAGCTTCACCAAAGCGGCCGCCAGGCTGGGCGTCTCACAGTCGGCTTTAAGCCATACCGTGCGGGCGCTGGAAGAACGCGTCAACGTTCGCCTGCTGACACGCACGACGCGCAGCGTTTCGCCGACGGCCGCAGGCGAACGTCTGCTGCGCAGTGCCGGTTCCCGGCTCGATGAAATAGAGGCGGAGCTGATTGCTTTGAGCGAGCTTGGCAACAGACCGGCGGGAACAGTGCGCATCACGGCGACTGAATACGCGGCGCAAACGCTGCTGCTGCCGAAGCTCGCCAAGCTCCTGCGCGACTATCCGGACATCAATATTGAAGTCATCGTCGATTATGGCCTGACCAATATCGTCGAGGAACGCTACGACGCGGGCGTGCGGAGCGGCGAACAGGTCGCAAAGGACATGATTGCCGTGCGCATCGGACCGGACATGCGCATGGCCGTCGTGGGGGCACCATCCTATTTCCGGGGAAAAGAGGAACCACGGAAGCCGCAAGACCTGATCCTGCATAACTGCATCAATCTGCGCCTGCCGACGCATGGTGGGCTTTATGCCTGGGAATTTGAAAAGGGTCGCCGCGAATTGCGGGTGCGCGTCGATGGCCAGCTCACCTGCAACGGCACACAACAAATGCTCGAAGGCGCGCTTGCAGGTTATGGACTTGCCTACATTCCGGAGGGCCTGGCCGAGCCCCATCTCGCGAAAGGCCGGCTCAGACGGGTGCTCGATGACTGGTGCCAACCGTACTCCGGCTACCACCTGTTCTATCCGAGCCGGCGGCAATCTTCGCCGGCCTTCGCCCTGATCGTCGAAGCCCTGCGCTACCGTGAGTAACTGACGCGGACTGTAACCTGATCGAGCCTTGTTTTTTGAATATAGTCCTTGACAGGGCGATGCTGCGCGAACGGCATGGTCTCCCCACATAACCCCCCATGAAACACATCGGTTTCCTCTC
>CAZNTY010000438.1:0-5948 GCA_964576085.1 uncultured Undibacter sp.
GGTTCGCCCAGTCCCAGTCCAGCGAAAGCTCCTCGCAGAGCGGTCCTAGTGCCGCCCGGCCGGGGCCCCGTGGCCTCCCGAGTCTTCGCTTGCGAGGCGAAGCCGCGGGCGCCGCATCCAGTCCCACCATCAGAACGCCTCATGACAGCGCCCTTCGACGGACCGGACCATCTGACTATAGTCCTATAGGAATATATGTCAATGGCTTTTCCTTCCCTCTCCCGCTTGCGGGAGAGGGTGGCGAGCCATAAGCGCGTTTACGCGCGTCTTCGACGCGCTGTGGCGAGCCGGGTGAGGGCCTCTTTACGGCCTAGCGCCCTCACCCGCCCGCTCCGGGTCTCGCTCCGCTCGCCCGGAGGCGGGCACCCTCTCCCGTAAACGGGAGAGGGAAGGAAGAGCACGAGAGCGCGCGTTGCCGGCGCGGCGGCCTTGGTCTATCTAGACGCGCAGGCGCCCGTAGCTCAGCTGGATAGAGCGTTGCCCTCCGAAGGCAAAGGTCAGAGGTTCGAATCCCCTCGGGCGCGCCACTCAACCCCGGTTGTCAGGCAAGACTAAGCGCCCTTGAGCGCCGCCGCGACCGCGGCGACGATCTCGGCGTGCTCGGGGAAATGTCCCGCGCTCTTGGCGGCAACCACCTTGCCGCCGACCTTCACCTCGAAGATGCCGCCGGTGCCCGGCACCAGCGTCGCCGCGACGTTCAACTCGCGCTGAAGGGCCGCGGCGGCGTCGGCCGCGCGCGTCTCGTAGCCGCAGGGCTTGCAGTAGGTAATAGAGACATCGGCCATGGTTCACCTCGCAAGAGATGATACCACACCGCCACGCCCGCGCTTGCCGCGAGCGGCGGCAACAAATCCGATTTACTTCGCCGAAGCGGTCAGCGGCGCGGCGACGTGGCTTGCCGGAACGCCGTTGACGAGATCGAGCGGCGCGCCGTTGCGCGCGGCGCTTGAAGTCGCGCTGGGCCCTTCGACCGCGCGCTCGAGCCGGCGCGACACGCCCTCGAAGCGGGCGTCCTGCTCGATCGCCAGCGACTTGTTGAAGATCTCGCCGTCGACCACCGCGGTCTTCTGCAGCTTCACCGCATTGCCGTGGATGGTGCCATTGAACGCGCCCTCGATCACCGCGTCAGGCGCGATCACCTTGCCCTCGACGCGGGCGCCCTCGCGGATCGACAGGTGAGCGGCGTGGATGTCGCCGGTCACCTGGCCGAAAATCTGCAGCGCGCCGGCGCAGACGATGTTGCCCACGACCTGCATGCCGCTGCCGATGGTCGATATGTCGTCGGGACGCGCCGGCGGCCGCGCGGCCTCGATCCTGGCTGAGCCGTTGGCGGGTTTCGCGTCGCGCTCGATTTTCGATCCGGAAAAATAACTCAACTGACTCTCCCTTTGCGTGCCCGCTTGCGCTGCTCGGCGGGCGCGGCGATCCTAACGCGACGGCCGGAGCCGGCCAGCGGGAATCGAAAATATCGATAACGCGCGGGACGTTAACCAATTAGGCACACCGCGAGGCGGCGCTTGCCGGCCCGCGCGCGCGGCCTTACGGTGAATGTCATGCGCGATGATGATGTGAAAGCGGCGGTCAGCGAATTCATGCGCCACGTCGGCCACACCGCGCAGCGCGAGATCGAGAAGGTACTGCGCAAGGCGCTCGACAGCGGCAAGCTCAAGCGCTCCGAGGACCTCGCCGCCGCCATCACCGTGCACAGCGAAAAGCTCGGCCTCGACGTCACCATCCATAGCCGCATCGCGCTGTAGGTCCGGCGGCTTCCGGGCCCGCCTGCGATGGCTTAGACTGGTCCTCCAACCCGCACGGAAGATGCGGACCCGGAGGACATCATGACAGTCTCACGCCGTTTCCTGCTGCTGGGCGCCGCGTTGGCGCCGGCCGCGACGCTGCTGCCGCGCGGTGCCTTCGCCGCCTATCCCGACCGGCCGATCCATCTCGTGGTGCCGTTCGCGCCGGGCGGCAACGCGGACGTGGTCGGCCGCATCGTCGCCGAGCAGATGTCGCGCGCGCTCGGCCAGCCGGTCGTGGTCGACAACCGCGGCGGCGCCGGCGGCTCGATCGGCGCCGAAGCGGTCGCGCATGCCGCGCCCGACGGCTACACGCTGCTGGTCGGCTCGAACGGCCCGCTCACCGTCAATCCCTTCGTGCAGGCCAAGCTCGGCTACGATCCGCTCAAGGACTTCGCGCCGGTGGCGCTGACGAGCTACGTGCCGCATTGCATCGCGCTCAACCCCGGCGTCGAGGCGAAGACGATCGGCGACCTGATCGCGCTGTCGAAGACCAAGCCGGTCAACGTCGCGACCAGCGGCGTCGGCAGCGCGACGCATCTCACGCTCGAGCGCCTCAAGGCCGCGACCGGCGCCAATCTCACCCATGTGCCCTACCGCAGCGGCGGGCAACTGCTGCCCGACCTCCTCGCCGGCGCGATCCAGGCGGCGATGACGGAATTCTCCATCGTACTGCCGCAGCACAAGGCGGGAAAGGTGCGCATCATCGGCGTCGCCGCCGCGCAGCGCAGCAGGCTCGCGCCGGACATCCCGACCTTCATCGAAGGCGGCGTCAAGGACTTCACCGCGTCGAGCTATATCGGCGTGGTGGCCCCGGCAAAGACGCCGGCGCCGGTCATCGCGCAGCTGCAGAAGGCGATCGCCGACGGGCTGGCCGGAAATTCGCCGGCCGCCGACAAGCTGCGCGGCATGGGCTCCGACATCGCGACGCCCGAGGAGATGACCGCGGCCGGCTTTGCCGCCTACATCAAGGCGGAATACGACCGCTCGGCCGCGGCGGCCAAGCTCGCCGGACTGGTGCCGAAATAGCTCAGCGCCGCGCGCTGCGCAAAAACGCCAGCGCGGCGAGCGCAAACAGCGCGATCAGCACGGCGAAGCTCGCGCTGGCGGCGAGCGCGCCGAATTGCGTGGTGATGACGCCGACCCCGATCACCGGCACCGAATTGCCGGTGAAGCAACAGATGAAATAGGCCGACAGCACCTCGGCGCGCCGGTCGGGAGGTGCGATCTCGTTGACCACCTGCAGGCTGCCGCGATAGCCGAGGCCGGACGCCGCGCCGCACAACGCGGTGGCGACGAACATACCCACGAGCGAAGCGTAAGCCTGTGCGGCGACGATCAGCGCAGCACTCGGCAACATCAGCCACAACGCCCACAGCATGGCGCGGCGGCCCGACACGTTGCGGGTCAGGACGATCGCGGCCGCGACCATCAGGCCGAGCTCGCACACCACGGCGCCGGCCAGCGCGTGGCTTTTGAGGTGCAGGCTTTCGGCCAGCAGGCTCGGGGCGAGCGCGGCGTAAAAACCGATCAGCGCCATCGCCGCCGCGCCGGCCAGCGCCGGGGCCATGAAGGCGGCGCGGATGTCGCGCGGCACGCCGATGCGAGGCGCGAGCGACACCTCGGCGAGGCGCTTCGGCGCGGCGACGGTCTCACGGGTCCGCAGCACCAGCACAGCGGTGACGGCGACGACCGCGAGATCGACCAGGAACGGCAGGGGGAGCGGCCCCGGCGCGACGTCGGCCAGCAGGCCGGCGGCGAGCGGCGCGAGCGCGATGCCGACGAAATTCGAGCCGGTGGCGAGCGCGGTGGCGCGGGCCTTGTCGGCGCCGCCGATCAGTTCGGTGAGCCACGCGGTTCCGGTGCCGGCCGCGATGCCGACGCCGAGCCCGATCAGAATGCGGCCGATGAGGAGCTCGGCGACGCCGCGCGCGGCGCTGAACGTGAGCGCGCCGAGCGCGAGGATAACAAGCGCCGGCAGCGCCGCGGCGCGCCGCCCGATCTGGTCCGACAGGCGGCCGAAGAACAGCAGCGCGGCGAGGTTGCCGACCACATAGACCGCGTAGATCAACGTCAGGGTGATCTTCGAGAAACCGAACGCCGCCTCGAACAGAACATAGAGCGGCGTGATCACCGTGCTGCCCGCGAAGGCGACGCCGATCAAGATGGCGACCGGGAGGACGGCGGCGGTTTCGCCGCGCACTGCGGAGGCAGCGGTCCGGGCTGTCGTCATGCCGGCCGATGTATGCCGCCCGGCATGACGCGACCACCCGATTCCCGACGGGAACTATGCCGCCGCAGCACGCGCGGCCTGTCCGAGCTTGGCGTCCTCCAGCAGCATCGCCGCGCCCTTCTCGGCGATCATGATGACGGCGGCGTTGGTGTTGCCGGAAACCACCGTCGGCATGATCGAGCCGTCGATCACGCGCAGGCCGCCGAATCCCTTGACGCGCAGCCGCTCGTCGACCACGGCTTCGGGATCCGGCCCCATGCGGCAGGTCGAGGTCGGGTGGAACACGGTGGTGCCCTTGTCGCGCGCGGCGGCGAGCATCTCGGCGTCGCTCTGCACCTGCCGGCCCGGCACCAATTCCTCCGCGATGTAACGGGTGATGGCTGGCTGCGACATGATTTTCCGCGTCAGCTTCATGCCGGCGACGATCACCTCCTGATCGAACGGGTCTGAGATGTAACGCATCTGGATCGCGGGCGCCGCCGCCGGATCGGCCGACTTGATGTGGACGGTGCCGCGGCTCCTCGGCCGCAACTGGCACACCGAGGCCAGGAAGCCGGGAAACGGATGCAGCTTCTGGCCGACGCTCTCGGCGCTGAACAGGATGAAATGGATCTGCACGTCCGGCGTCGGCAGCGACGGATCGGTCTTGAAGAAGCCGCCGGCATAGCCCGCGCCGATCGAGAGCGGCCCGTCGCGGAACAGGAGGTAGCGCAGGCCGGCGAACATCTGGCGGTGATATTTCGCCATCATGTCGTTGACGGTGATCGGCTCGGTACAGCGATAATTGAAACGCACCTGGAAGTGATCCTGCAGGTCGCTGCCGACGCCCGGCATGTCGGCAATGACGCCGATGCCGTGCTGGCGCAGCAGCGCGGCCGGACCGACGCCCGACAGCTGGAGTAGCTGCGGCGAATTGAACGCGCCGCCGGCGAGCAGCACTTCGCCATTGGCGCGGGCGCGGCGCAGCGCGCCGCCCTGCCGGTATTCGACGCCGACCGCGCGGCGGCCCTCGAACAGGAGGCGCGTCGCCAGCGCCTCGGACTCGACGCGGAGATTGCTGCGGCCGCGCGCCGGTTTCAGGTAGCCGCGCGCGGTCGAGCAGCGCCGCCCGTTGCGCGCGGTGAGCTGGTAATAGCCGGCGCCTTCCTGGGTCGGGCCGTTGAAGTCGTTGTTGCGCGGGAAGCCGGCCTGTCCGGCGGCCTCGATGAAGGCTTCGCACAATTTATGCGGCTTGACGTCGGAGACGGCGAGCGGCCCGCCGACGCCGTGCAGGTCGCTCGCGCCGCGCTGCTGGTCCTCGGCCTTGCGGAAGAACGGCAGCACGTCCTCGAAGCTCCAGCCGGTATTGCCGAGCTGGCGCCAGTGGTCGAAATCCTCGTGCTGGCCGCGCACATAAAGCAGGCCGTTGATCGACGAGGAGCCGCCGAGCACCTTGCCGCGCGGCGCGATGATGCTGCGATTGTTGAGCTCGGGCTCCGGCTCGGTCTGGTACATCCAGTTGACGCGGGCGTCCTGGAACAGCTTGCCGTAGCCGAGCGGAACGTGGATCCAGAAATTTTTATCGGCGCCGCCAGCCTCGAGCAGCAGCACCCTGTCGCGGCCCGAAGCGCTGAGCCGCTCGGCGAGCACACAGCCGGCGCTGCCGGCGCCAACGATGATGTAATCGAATTCGCTATCCGCCTGCCTGCCGTCCACCTGTCCCTCCCCGATTGCGGGATGCAGCATGCGACAAGAAAAGCGATGTGCGCAAATGCTTAATCGTCATCCTGAGGTGCGAGCCCGACATGGCGCTTCGACGACACGCGTGAACGCGCTTATGGCCGGGCGAGCCTCGAAGGATGACAGCCGAGACGACGACAGTCGAGACCGGGGCCGTTCATCCTTCGAGGCTCGGCCATTCGGCCGAGCGCCTCAGGATG
>CAZNTY010000439.1:0-2215 GCA_964576085.1 uncultured Undibacter sp.
ACGTTGAGAAACGGTCAGCCGTCGGCGCTCGCCGTCGATGTCGTTGCTCTGATGGACACTCTTCAGATCGAGAAGGCGATCCTCGCCGGTTTCGATTGGGGTGCACGGACCGCCAACATCGTCGCTGCGCTCTGGCCGGAGCGCTGCAAGGCCATGGTCTCCGTGAGCGGCTATCTCATAGGCAGCCAGCAAGCCGGCAAGACGCCGTTGCCGCCGAAGGCGGAGCTGCAATGGTGGTACCAGTTCTATTTCGCCACGGAGCGCGGCCGCGCCGGCTACGAAAAATACACGCGCGATTTCGGGCGGCTCATCTGGCAGCTCGCCTCGCCGCAATGGAACTTCGACGATGCCACGTTCGAGCGGAGCGCCGCCGCATTCGACAATCCGGATCATGTGGCGATCGTGATCCATAACTATCGGTGGCGGCTCGGCCTTGCCGACGGCGATCCGCAATATGACGACCTCGAGAGGCAGCTCGCCGAGGCACCGTCCATCGGTGTGCCGACGATAACCCTCGAGGGAGACGCCAACGGCGCGCCGCATCCCGAAGCCGGTGCCTATGCAAGGATGTTCTCCGGCAGATACGCGCACCGTCTTGTCGCCGGCGGCGTCGGCCACAACCTGCCTCAAGAAGCCCCAAGGGATTTCGCCGCGGCAATCATCGAGGTCGCCAATCTCTAATCGAATTTGCGACGCCTCCTGCCGGAGGGCTGAAATCTCAAGAACGAAGCATCATGAGCCAGATCGCAAGCGAGGTCCTTTACACGGCCAAGACCGAAACCACCGGCGGCCGCGAAAATGGCGTCTCGCGCAGCTCCGACGGCGTTCTTGATGTCAGGCTTTCGACCCCGGGTTCAGCGCGCATCGGCACCAACCCGGAGCAGCTGTTCGCGGCCGGCTGGTCGGCGTCTCTCGAAAGCGCGATCGCGCTTGCGGCGCGCAGGAGGACGATCGCGCTGCCGGCCGAGATGAGCGTTGGTGCCGAGGTAGATCTGAACGTCGAGGAAGGCGCTTACTTTCTCAGCGCGCGGCTGAACGTCCGGCTCCCAGGCGTCGAACGCGATGTGGCCAAAGCCCTGGCCGACGAAGCGCATGAGATTTGCCCGTACTCAAAGGCGACACGCGGCAACATCGATGTTGTGGTGACCCTCCTCTGAAGGGTCCTTTGGACGCTTATCTCCTCGACAGTCGGAACATGTGGCGGCGATGCCAAGCCGCAACCAGCGTCAAGCGAAGTCCGCAGCGTCGCCGCAGGTGGCGCTCGTCGCCGCGGGGCGGCCGGGGACGCCTTTTTCTACTTTCCTCCAAAAATACGAAACGATATCCCACTATCCCAGTAGATTGATAGAGTATGGATTCCTGAAATCCTGAGGTTAGCCGGGGGTCTTTGATGACGCTTTCGTTTCGCTTTCAGAGCTTGCTTGTCGCGGCCACTGCCTCGCTTTCGATCGCGATGGGTGGACAGGCCGCCGCGCAATCGTTGAAGTCGGATTTCGTGTTCCCGCCCGGCTCGACGATGGACACGATCCAGAAGCGCGGGAAGCTCATCGTCGGGTCACGCATCAACCAGCCCGGCGTCGCCCAGCTCAATCCGATCACCGGGCAGGTCGAGGGCTTCGACGCCGACATCGCGCGGGCACTTGCCGCGCGGCTTGGCCTTTCCGCCGACAAGGTGGAGTTCCTCGAGGTGATGTCGTCAAACCGCGAGCCGGCCCTGCAGCAGGGGCTCGTCGATATCGTCGTCACCGCCTACGTGATCACGCCGAAGCGCCGCGAGCTCGTCGGCCAGGCCGGCCCCTACATCACTGCGCACACCCGCCTCTTCGTCCACAAGGACAATCTCGACCTCTACAAGTCGACCGACGACATCGCCGGCAAGAAGATCTGCTCGGCGCCGACCGGCACGCCCGTCCCTATCATCAAGAAGTTCGGCGGCATCCTCGTCCCCTTCGACGACAACACCGCGTGCACGCAGCAGGTCGTGAACAAGACCCTCGACGGCAAGATGAGCAACGACCTGAACACGATCGGATCGTTCCAGCAATTCCCTGAACTCGTCTTCGCCAACCTGCCCAACCTGAGCGACGAGGTCTGGGGCGTCGGCCTCAAGAAGGACGAAGCGGCGTTCTGACAGATCGTCAACGACTCCTTGAAGGACGTCGAGTCTACCGGAGAGAGGCAGAAATACTCGGACGCCAACTTCTGCTCGATCGGC
>CAZNTY010000440.1:0-5484 GCA_964576085.1 uncultured Undibacter sp.
TCCGGCGCCTTGGTGGGGTCGTCAGTGCGTGAGAACACGTAATCCGGCACGTCCTGCGAGGGGTCCTCCAGCACCTTGCCCTCCGACGACGAGTGCAGAAGATTGGCGTCGACCGAGAAGGGCGCCTCGCCGCGCTTGTCCTTGGCGATCGGAATCTGGTGCTGCTCGGCGAACTCGATGAGCTTGGTGCGCGACGTCAGATTCCACTCGCGCCACGGCGCGATCACGGTGACGTCCGGCTTGAGCGCGTAATAGGTGAGCTCGAAGCGTACCTGGTCGTTGCCCTTGCCGGTCGCGCCGTGCGCGACCGCGTCGGCGCCTACCTTCTCGGCGATCTCGATCTGCTTCTTGGCGATCAGTGGCCGCGCGATTGAGGTGCCGAGCAGGTATTGGCCCTCGTACAGTGCATTGGCGCGGAACATCGGGAACACGTAGTCGCGCACGAATTCCTCGCGCAGGTCCTCGATGAAGATGTTTCCCGACTTGATGCCAAGCAGCTCCGCCTTCTTGCGCGCCGGCTCCAGCTCCTCGCCCTGGCCGAGGTCGGCGGTGAAGGTGACGACCTCCGCACCATAGGTCTGTTGCAGCCATTTCAGGATGATCGAGGTGTCGAGGCCGCCGGAATAGGCGAGCACCACTTTCTTTACTTTTTTGACGTCGCCTGCAGCCATGACCCCACCGTTACAAATCTTCGCGCGGACTATAGGCGGGAGACTTCGAGAAGTGGAGTCGCTGTTAACACCTTGCCGGCTGCCTTAAATCCTAACGCGTTAAGCCTACCGTCCGATCTCTCAGCCGCTCCACGAGCGATGCGATAACGATGCACTCCGACGTTCTCAATTCGGGGCAGGACCATGATGACAATCCGCACCACCGCCGCGCTTCTCGCCGGCGCAATTGCCGTTGCCGCCGGAGCACCGGCTTATGCGGTCCAGTGCAACACCAAAGGCGGCTTCCCGGCCTTCATCAGCGAATTCAAAAAGGATGCCGGCAAGCAGGGCATCTCGCCGCGCGGGCTCGCCGCGCTCGACGGCATCACGCTCGACGACAAGGTGCTCGCCGCCGACCGCCGCCAAGGCGTGTTCAAGCAGAGCTTCGAGGAATTCTCCGGCCGCATGATCTCGAAGGACCGGCTGATCAAGGGGCAGCGCCTGATGAAGGAGCACGCCGCAACGATCAAGCGGATCGAGCAGAAATACGGCGTGCCGGGTGGCGTCGTGGTGGCGATCTGGGGCCTGGAGACCGATTACGGCGTCAACCAGGGCAAGATGTCGGTGGTGCGCTCGGTCGCGACGCTGGCCTATGACTGCCGCCGCACCGACAAATTCCAGGCTGAGCTGCTTGACGCGCTGCGCATCGTCGACCGCGGTGACATGGCCTCGGCCGACATGAAGGGCGACTGGGCCGGCGAGATCGGCCAGACGCAGTTTCTGCCGTCATCTTACGTCAAATACGCCACCACCATCGACGGCCGCGGCCGGCCCGACCTGATCCGCAACAAGGACGACGTGCTGGCCTCGACCGCGAACTATCTCAAGAGCCATGGCTGGCAGCGCGGCGCCGGCTGGGGACCGGGCGAGCCGAACTTCGACGTCATCAAGGAATGGAACAAGGCTGACGTCTATGCTCGCACCATCGCGCTGTTCGGGCAGAAGCTCCAGGGCCAGACCTCGCAGGCCGCTGATGCGCCCGCGCCAGCGCCGACAAAGAAAGGCGTCTCCATCAAGGGCAAGCGCGCTTCCCGATGAGCTTCATTCTAAAAACTGTCATGTCCAGGCACCCGGGTCCGGCCTTCGGCCGGCCCGGGCACAGGCTCTTGTGCCGGGCATCCACGCCTTGGCGGCAAAGTAACACGTGGATGGCCGGGTCAAGCCCGGCATGACGACCGTGCTACAGCCCTGCAAGCATAGAGGGGCAGTATCGCGAAAGGTCTCAAAATTCAGCCCCTCCCCATCCACGCGCCGGCGCGGCGCCCCGCGATCATCCAGTAGGTCAGGCCGAACACCACGCCGCCGGCAATGGCGATCTCGGCCTCGCGCGAGATCGGCGGCGGAGGGCGGTCGATTGATTCTTCATAGGTCCACGCGAAGCCGGCACTGTAATAGCCGAGCAGCATGAGTGCGCCGCCGGCCAGCGCATAAACGAGCGCCGACCGGACACGGAGCGCCTCGGCCAGTCCGACGGCAATCAGCATCGGCAGAAATCCGGTTACGGCCGCGACGCCGGAGGCGACCAGCGCCGTGCCCCAGAAGAACACATGCTGGACCGGATCCTCGCCGAGCGCCTGGAATGCGAACACGAACAGCGCGATCGTCACCACGAGGCCGGCGGCGACCGCCGACAGCAGCAGCGCGAACAGGATCACGAAAATGCGACCGATCAGCGCCATTCAGTTTCCGTTCCTGTCCCGCGCACAGCGCCAGGTTCACTCCGTCATCGCCATCGCGCGCAGCGCCATGCGCTCGCGCGCCGACAGCTTCTCGGTCGCGCTCTTGAGCTGGCCGCAGGCGGCCAGGATGTCGCGGCCGCGCGGCGTGCGCACCGGCGAGGCGTAGCCGGCGTTGAACACCACCTCAGAGAATTTCTCGATCTGGTCCCAGTCCGAGCACTCGTAGGTCGTGCCAGGCCAGGGATTGAACGGGATCAGGTTGATCTTGGCCGGGATGCCCTTGAGCAGCCGCACCAGCGCCTTGGCGTCGTCGATCGAATCGTTGACGCCCTTGAGCATCACATATTCGAAGGTGATGCGGCGCGAATTGGCGAGGCCCGGATAGCTGCGGCAAGCCGCCAAAAGCTCAGTGATCGGATATTTGCGGTTAAGTGGCACCAGCGTGTTGCGCAAGTCGTCGCGCACCGCGTGCAGCGAGATCGCCAGCATGCAGCCGATCTCAGCGCCGGCGCGTGCGATCATCGGCACCACGCCCGAGGTGGAGAGCGTGATACGACGCTTGGAGATACCGATGCCGTCGCCGTCGGCGACGATCAGCAGCGCGTCGCGCACGTTGTCGAAATTATAGAGCGGCTCGCCCATGCCCATCATGACGATGTTGGTGATCTGCCGCTTGTGCTCGGACGGCTTGCGTGCGCCGTCGATCCAGTCGCCAAGCCGGTCGCGCGCCACCATGACCTGGCCGACGATCTCGCCGGGAACGAGGTTGCGCACGAGGCGCTGCGTGCCGGTATGGCAGAACGAGCAGTTGAGCGTGCAGCCAACCTGGCTCGAGACGCATAGCGTGCCGCGCTCGCCGTCCGGAATATAGACGCACTCGACTTCATGCGGGCGCTCGCCCTCGATCTCGCCCGGCAGGCGCAGCAGCCACTTGCGGGTGCCATCGACCGAGACCTGCTCGACCACGACCTCGGGCCGCGCCAGCGTGAAATGCGCGGCGAGCGCCGCGCGCAGGTCCTTCGAAACGCTCGACATCATGTCGAACGACGGGACGCCGCGCACATAGATCCAGTGCCAGAGCTGCTGCACGCGCATCCTGCGCTCGCGCTCCGGTACGCCGAGGCGGCCGAGCGCATCGGCGAGCGCCGCGCGCGACAGGCCGATCAGCGACGGCCGGGCCGGTGCGATGTAGCGCTCGAGCGCGGTTTTCTCGATCGGGGCGGTATCGAGCAGGGTCATGGCCGATATATAGGCGTCATCGCCGGGCTTGTCCCGGCGATCCCGTTTGGTAAGGCATGACCCTAGTGATCGAGATCACCGGGTCTCGGCGCTGACGCGCCGGCCCGGTGATGACCCCTATGGGGTCACTTAAAAGGCTACTTGCACTCCTCGGCCACCTTGTCGAGCGCCTGGGCGAGGCCCTTCAGGGAATAGGTGTCGGTGGTCTTGGTGCCGCGGGTCGACTCGCTTTTGAGCACGAGGTCCGGTCCCTTGCGCATGGCGTTGACGAGCTTGGCCTCCTCGGCGGCATTCTTGATCCAGGCGCCGTCATTCTGGGTGTACATCGCAAAACTTTCGGAGCCGACCGAGGCAGTGGTGTCGGCGCCCGGCTTCTGCGGGTAGCCGACGATGGCGGACACCTCGTTCTTCACTTTCTCGGCCGGCCGCGTCGAGACGAACATGTAAGATGCGTCACGATGCCGGCCCGCCGGTTCGGTCACCGCCGACGTCGGCTTTGCCAGCGCAAAGCAGACCGTCTTGCCGCCGGGCGTCGCCTTGTAGGCGCCCCAGTCGCCGAATTGGCCGAGCAGCACCGGTTGGTCGCCGGCGGCCGGCTTGGGCTGCGCGAGCGCTGGCGCCACCAACGCGCAGGCAGCGATCAGGCCTAGCGGAAGCAGTCGGAGCAAAGAGGTCGTCGTCATCGGGTCCTACCGGTCAAATATGGGGCGATGGCCTCAGTGGCCGTCCCGAACTAGCGGGGGATAGTAGCCCAATAAACTCGAAAATCGACCATGTGAAGGCAGCAATTCGTCCGTCTCACTGCGATGCGTTAAGGTTGTGCCGGCTTGTGGTAGACATCGTCATCATGAAAGCACTGCTGTGCAAGCATTACGGGACTCCGGACGACCTCGCGATCGAGGATATCGCCGAGCCCGCGGCCGGACCAGGCGAGGCGGTGGTGCGGGTCGAGGCCGCCGCGCTCAACTTTTTCGACACGCTGATCATCGCTGGCAAGTATCAGACCAAGCCGGCGATGCCCTTTTCGCCGGCGGCCGAGTTCGCCGGCACGATCGAAAGCGTCGGCGCCGGGGTCACTGCGGTCAAGCCCGGCGAGCGCGTGGTCGGCTATGTCGGCTACGGCGCGGCGCGCGAGAAGATCACCGTTTCGGTTGAGCGGCTGGTGCCAATCCCTGGCACGCTTGATTTCGATCGTGCCGCAGGCCTGTGCGTCACCTATGGCACGACGCTGCACGCGCTCAAGGACCGCGGCCACCTGCAACCGGATGAGACGCTGGCGGTGCTGGGCGCCTCCGGCGGAGTTGGCCTGGCCGCGGTCGAACTCGGCAAGATCATGGGGGCACGGGTGATCGCCTGCGCCTCGTCGGACGACAAGCTCGCCTTCGCCCGGCAGCACGGCGCGGATGACAGCATCAACTATGCGCGCGAGGACTTAAAGGAGGCGCTGCGGCGCCTGACCGGCGGACGGGGCGCGGACGTGATCTATGATCCGGTCGGCGGCCCTTATGCCGAGCCGGCGTTCCGCTCGATCGCCTGGCAGGGACGCTTCCTCGTCATCGGTTTTGCGGCGGGCGAGATTCCAAAGATGCCGCTCAACCTGCCGCTGCTCAAAGGCGCCGACATCGTCGGCGTGTTCTGGGGTTCATTTACCGAGCGCGATCCGGCAGGCCATCGCGCCAACACGGCACAGATTCTCGACTGGTGCATGCAAGGGAAACTGTCCGGGCACATCCAGGCCGTCTATCCGCTCACGGAGGCCGCGACCGCGCTCAAGGCGCTCGCCACGCGCAAGGTGATGGGTAAGATTGTGCTGCGACCTTAGTTCTTGTCGTCAGTTCTTGTCGTCGCCGGGCTTG
>CAZNTY010000441.1:0-15217 GCA_964576085.1 uncultured Undibacter sp.
GCCGAGGTTGCTGCGGCGATGGGCGTCGAGCCGCGCAAGATCGCCGACCGCGCCAAGGAGCTCGCCGAGTTCAACCCGATGCTCGGGTTCCGTGGCTGCCGCATCGCCATTGCCTATCCCGAAATCGCCGAAATGCAGGCGAGAGCCATCTTTGAAGCAGCGGTAGACGCCGGCAAGAGCACCGGAGAACCGGTGACGCCGGAGGTGATGGTGCCTTTGATTGCAACAAGAGCCGAATTCGACATCGTCAAGGCACGCATCGACGCGACGGCCGCCGCCGTAAAGAAAGAGAAGGGCACCGAGCTGACCTATCAGGTCGGCACCATGATCGAGCTGCCGCGCGCCGCGCTGATGGCCGCAGAGATCGCGGAAGGGAGGGATGGCGCAGAGTTCTTCTCATTCGGCACGAACGACCTGACGCAGACCACGTTCGGCATCTCGCGCGATGACGCGGCGAGCTTTCTCGGCGTCTATACTCAGCGCGGCATTCTGCCTGGCGACCCATTCGTGTCGATCGACCGGCAGGGCGTCGGCGAGCTTGTGCGGATTGGCGTGGAGCGCGGTCGCAGCGTGCGGCCGAAGCTCAAGGTCGGCATCTGCGGCGAGCACGGTGGCGATCCGGCCTCGGTCGTCTTCTGTCACGAGGCGAAGCTCGACTACGTGTCCTGCTCACCGTTCCGCGTGCCGATCGCCCGGCTTGCCGCGGCGCAGGCGGCGCTCGGCAAGAGCGCGGCAAGCCAGGCGTAGACCCAATTCTCATTCGGCTGTCATCACCCGCGAAAGCGGGTGATCCGGTAAGGCCGTACCGATTGCTATGCTCCTTGGTTACTGGATGCCCGCTTTCGCGGGCATGACGGCGCTGTATTGAGGCAGCCGCGGTGCGTCCATAAATGGCCGGCACAAGATTGGCCATAAGCTACGAAGGATGGGTTGCAACCGGGCGCGGCCTAAACCGCCACCTTCTGCAGAAAATCCTCGACTTCGTTGCGCAAATCGGAAACCGCTGAAGCAACGGTTTCCGAGGCGCCAAGCACGATCTCGGCCGAGGCGCGGGTTTCGGTCGCGGCACCGGTCACCTCGCCGAGCACGGTGACGACATGCGTGGTGCCGGCCGCTGCGCTCGCCACGTTGTGCGAGATTTCGCCGGTCGCAGTGTTCTGCTCCTCCACTGACGCCGCGACCGCGCCGGTGTATTGATTGATCTCCTGCATGCGATCTGCAATCTGCCGGATCGCAGCGACCGCGCCTGCGGTCGATTCCTGCACGCCGGCGATGTGGTTTGCGATCTCCTCGGTAGCCTTGGCCGTCTGCACGGCAAGCGATTTCACTTCGGAGGCAACGACCGCGAAGCCCCTGCCGGCCTCTCCAGCGCGGGCCGCCTCGATAGTCGCGTTGAGCGCCAGCAAATTGGTCTGCCCAGCGATGTCGCGGATGAGCTTGATCACGTCGCCGATCTTTTGTGCGCCGGCCGCAAGACCTGCGATCTGGTCGTCGGTCGCGCGTGCTTCGGTCGTTGCGAATGTCACGATCTCGGTGGCTTGAGTCAGCTGACGGCTGATCTCGGCGATCGAGCGCGACAGCTCATCGGCGGCCACCGCCGCAGTTTCCACGTTGGTTGAAGCCTCATGGAAAGCTGCGACCGCGCTCTCGGCGCGTTGAGTCGTCTGGCCCGATGCGCCGAACAGCGCCGTGGCCGTGTTGCGCATCGCGTCTGCGCTATCACCGACGCTGCGCAGGAGCTTCTCTACCTGCGGGCGGAAGTTCGCGATCGCGCGATCGATCGCCGCGCGGCGCTGCTCCTGGTCCTGGATTGCGGCGCGTTCCTGCTCCGCCTTCCGGCGATCCGTGACGTCCTCGTGGGTCGACACCCAGCCTCCGTCTGGCGTCGGCTGATTGACGGTGTTGACGATCCGGCCGTCGCTGGCGCTCACGTAGAGGCTGGAGATCTCGCCCTTGCGCACGCCGGCAAGGATGTTCTCGCAATATTCGTCGACGTTCTCTTTGAGCAAGCCGGTTTCGACGCGATGCTCGATCAGGCGCCGCAGCGTGCAGCCCGGCTTAACGATCTTGTCGGACAGCTTGTACATATCGCGATAGCGCTGATTGAGCACGACGATGCGCGCGTTTGCGTCGAACATGCACAGGCCCTGCGACATGTTATCGAGCGCGTCTGTCAGTTGTCGGTTCTGTGACTGCAGCCGCCGATAGAGAACGGTCACGACGGCGAGAACAGCGAGAAAGGCGACGATGACCAGGGCCTGTCCGGCGGGGGTCGATGGCAGAACGGTCGCGAGCATGCCTGTCCGTCGGTTGCTGCAAAATAGGGGGGACTATCGAGCCGACCGATTGCAATACGGTTAATGAGCCCTAACTGCCGCACCTTCGACCGACCCTAAGACCGGCATGGTGACGACGGCGCACGAGGTTAACGGCTTCGCAAGGTTAATCGGGCCATAACAAAACATCTCGCATTGTTGCCAGTCGGCGGCCGTGCGGGCCCGTTCCAAATCGGAATTCGTAGCGTCGCGTGATTGGTCCCATGTCAGTGCCGCGTAAGAAGCGCCGACGCGCCGCATTGCTTGGATTTGCGCTCGCATTCGCGACACTGCCAAGCCAGATCGGATTTCAGGATCTCGGCGCGTTGATTGCGCACCAGCCGGCGGTTGCCCATCGCTGGCATGCTTACGTTTTCGGCCCGCCATTTGGCACGACGCAGGCTGCCGCGCTGGATTTGCCGCGCCCTCTTGGCACCGCCATTCCCCGTCCGCCGCTGTATGCGCTTGCCAGCGTCAATCCGAACGCGATTACCGGGGCGCTTGGGCGCGAAATCCTCGGTGACGCACAGGGGCCGCTGCAATTCCCGTCCGTCAACCGCGCTCATAAGGGCGATGCGCTGGTGATGCGCCCGCGCGATCCTATGCCGCTGCGTGTGCCGCTGCCCGATGAGCTGCCAATGTCAGCGGTCGAAACCGACCTGCCGTTCATAACGGCCCCCCCGATCGAGGGCGTGGTGCCTGAAATTGCTTTGCAAGGCAGCAGGCCGGCGGCCCGGGAAAAGAATACGGACGATGAGGCGGGCCTCTATTTCGGTGCGAATCGACTTAATCTTCCGCGCGAACGGATCACGCCCTGGTCGCCCGGCGAAGCGCCGCAGGTCATTGCCGATCCGGACATCAAGTTGGCGGCCCTGACACCGGGCGAGAAAAATCCCGAGATGACAGCGCCCGGCGTGACCGTCGCCGGCAAGGGGGAGGTGACTGGCGCTGGCAGGCATCCAATGTCACCCGCTGAACGGCTCAAGCTGGACGGCGCCTCCCGCGCCAAAGCGGAAAAATGCCTGGCCAACGCGGTCTATTTTGAGGCTCGTGACGAACCGGTGAGAGCGCAGATCGGTGTCGCGCAGGTCGTTCTCAACCGGGTGTTTTCGCCATTCTACCCCAAGAACGTCTGTGACGTCGTCTATCAGAACGCCAATCGTCGTCTGGCATGTCAGTTCACCTTTGCCTGCGACGGCAAGCGGGACGCCGTCACCGAGCCGGACGCCTGGGCGCGCGCCAAGCGGATCGCAGCCGACATGCTTGACGGCAAGCTGTGGATGCCTGAGGTCGCAAAATCGACCCACTACCATGACGATTGGGCCCATCCGAACTGGGTCCGTGAAATGAGGCGGCTGGACAAACAGGGCGGACTGATTTTCTACCGTCCACGCAATTGGGGCGATGGTTCCGAAGAGCCGAAATGGGGCGACCCTCAAATCACGGCAAAAACCGCGGCGCGGCTTTGAATTGCGCGGAAATATGCGCGCCGCAAATGGGTTGAATCACGAAATTGCGTTGTCCCGGACGGCTGGAAACCCTTATATCCGCCGTCTGAATCGACGAGGTTTCTCAAGGGGCGTTCCATGACTCAATTGCATGCCGGGCGGCCGGCGCTTTCGGGCTGGCTCACGCCGGCCGTCGTCATCGTTGCCGGCAGCGTAAACGCAATGGTGAGCTTCGGGCCGCGCTCCGCGCTCGGATTTTTCCTGACGCCGCTGTCGAGTGCGAATGGCTGGGGACGCGAGGTCTTCGCTTTTGCCGTCGCCATCCAGAATTTGTTGTGGGGCATCGGCCAGCCGTTTGCGGGTGCGGTCGCCGATCGCTTCGGCACCAATCGCGTGCTCATCGTCGGCGCATTATTCTATGCCGCCGGTCTTGCCTTGATGGCGCATGCCACGACACCCGGCATGATTGATCTTTCCGCCGGCGTCCTGATCGGGCTCGGCCTGTCGGGCTGCTCCTTCAATATCGTGCTCGGCGCCTTCGGCAAGTTGCTGCCAGAAAGCTGGCGCTCGCTGGCGTTCGGCATCGGTACGGCAGCCGGATCGTTTGGCCAATTCCTGTTCTCGCCAGTGGCCGTGGCCTTGATGGACAAGTTCGACTGGCAATTTGCCTTGTTCGTATTCGCCGGCGTCATCCTGCTGATCGTGCCGCTGGCGACCGCGCTGGCGACGCCGCAGCAGCACTCGACGAGCCGGATGCTTCCGGTCAGCGATGCGCCGCTCTCGCTCAAGGTCGCGCTGGCGGAAGCCTTCGGTCACCGCAGCTACGTGCTGCTGGTGCTCGGATTCTTCACCTGCGGGTTCCAGCTTGCCTTCGTCACCGTGCATCTGCCGTCTTATCTGATCGACCGCGGCCTTTCGGCCGAGATCGGCGGCTGGACGCTGGCGGTGATTGGCCTGTTCAATATCATCGGCTCGCTGACGTCCGGCTATCTCGGCGGCCGCATGCCGCGCCGTTTCATTCTCTCGTTTATCTATTTCGCGCGCGCCTTGTCGATCGTGGCTTTCATCAGCCTGCCCGCAAGCCCGGCCGCTACGCTGGTGTTCGGCGCGGTGACGGGCGTGCTTTGGCTCTCCACCGTGCCGCCGACCTCCTCGCTCGTTGCCACCATGTTCGGCACGCGCTGGCTGGCGATGCTGTTCGGCTTTGCCTTTTTCAGCCACCAGGTCGGCGGCTTTCTCGGCGTCTGGCTGGGCGGAATCGTATTCGAATATACCGGTTCGTATGACCTGGTATGGTGGCTCTCGGTTGCATTCGGCGTGATGTCGGCACTGATCAATCTGCCGATCGTAGAAAAGCCGGTCGTGCGCGCCGTGCCGGCGGCGGCCTGACACTCTTGCGCTTACCTCCTCGGCGCGTCACAACAGTCCAAATTGTCGCGGCGAGGTGATGGCGTGGCGAGCTTCAAGGCTGTTGTGATCGAGAAGACCGAAGGCGGCACCAAGGCCGCGCTCACTGACTTCGACGAAGCCAATCTGATGGACGGCGACGTCACCGTCCGCGTCGAATATTCCACGCTGAATTACAAGGACGGGCTGGCGCTCACCGGCAGGGCGCCGGTGGTCCGGCGTTTTCCGATGATCGCCGGCATCGACCTTGCCGGCACGGTGGAAAGCTCGTCGCATCCCGCCTGGAAACCGGGCGACAAGGTCGTCCTCAACGGCTGGGGACTGGGCGAGACTCATCTCGGCGCCTATGCCCAGAAGGCGCGGGTGAAAGGCGACTGGCTGGTGCCGCTGCCCGCCGGCATGAGCGCGCGCGACGCGATGGCGATCGGCACCGCAGGCTATACCGCAATGCTCGCGGTGATGGCGCTCGAGCGTCACGGCATCACGCCGGTGGCGGGCCCGGTGGTCATTACCGGCGCGGCTGGTGGCGTCGGCTCGGTGGCGATCGCAATCCTCGCTCGGCTCGGGTTTACCGTGCATGCCGTCACCGGCCGCACCCAGGAGGCCGAGTTCCTCAAAGGCCTTGGGGCGTCCGAGATCATCGACCGCAAGGATCTGGCGGGTCCGCCGAAGCCGCTCGCCAAGGAACGCTGGGCTGGCGGCATCGACGCGGTCGGTTCCACGACACTCGCCAATCTCCTGTCGATGACCCGTTATGGCGGCGCGGTCGCGGCCTGTGGACTGGCTGGCGGTATGGACCTGCCGGCGAGCGTGGCACCGTTTATTTTGCGCGGCGTGTGTCTTTACGGCATCGATTCCGTGATGTGTCCGATCGAGCGGCGCAGGGAGGCCTGGAACCGCTTGGCAAAGGACCTCGATCGCGCCAAACTTGCAGCACTGACCACGGAGATTGGTCTCTCCGACGTGTTCCAGGCGGCCCCGCGCATCCTGCAAGGTCAGGTCCGGGGCAGGATCGTGGTCAAAATCGGGTAAACATATTCAGGATTTATCGACGAAGTCGGGGCATAATTCGGTAACCTGCAGGGTGGTCGAGTAGGCGTCTTCGGAGTGCATTGATGTTGCGTAAGTGGGTCGTGCTTGCGGCGGTTCTCATGGCGTCTCCGGTGCTTGCCGGCGAGATGTCCGGGGAAGAAGCGCGCCACTTCGTGACCGGCAAGTTCTTCACCTACACTTGCTTCGAAGGTACTCGCGGCGCCGGCCGCGTCTTCTCCGACGGCTCGGTGATCGGCACGATCCAGATTCGTGGCGACGGCCCGGTGCGCCGCGCCTTCCTGCCGGCCGGAACGCTGAAGGTGAAAGATGGATCTGTCTGCGCGTCGTTGCGCGGCCTGCCGATCGAACCCTGCTTCACTCTGACGCGTAACGACAACAACAGCTTCCGCGGTGCCATCTCGGGATTGAGCTTCGCCTATTGCGATTTCATCCATCGCAACCCGCGCACCACGATTGCCGAGCGCGTCAACCACAATCCGCTCGCGCTGCGGCCATCTCTCGCCGACCAGGAATAGATCAGCGTCTCGCCGGAAAAATCATGCAGGTCGCGGAGGCGTGAGCATAGAGTCTGCCCGCGCCGTCCTTCAGGTCGGCTTCCGATGTTGCGACGGTGCGGCCGCGATGGATCACGCGACCTTCTGCGCGCAGGAGGCCGGTGTCTTTGCTTAACGCGCGCACGTAATTGATCTTCAATTCAAGCGTGGTCCACCTATCGCCCATGTCGAGCGTCGCGAATATCGCGCAGCCGGCGGCGGAATCGAGCAGGGTCGCCGCCCAGCCGCCATGCACGGTGCCGATCGGGTTGTAGAACTGTCCATCCGGCGTGCCCTCGAACACCACGCGGCCTTTTTCCGCCTCGGCGAGATGGAAATGCAGCAGCTCGCTGATCGGCGGATGCGGATTTTTGCCGTTGATGATGGACTGCAGGAAGTCGAGGCCGCTCTGCGACACCAACTGGTCCGGTGTGACGACGCCATAGGTCTTTGCGCTCACCCGGTCCCCCATTTTCACTGCCCCGAATGCCTACCGGCCGTTTCACATCAGGTCGAGCCGGAATGGCACTCCTTCGTAGGCGATTTGCCCGGGTCCGATTGTCTGGATGGCCCGCACCATGCGCCCTCGGCGTCCCAGCACCTGGTCGGCGAGTGCCACGATCCGGGCGTTGGGCGAGGCGGTCGGCGAGAGGCGCCGCAACGTCAGCGCAATCTCTTCCTCGCTACGGTCCGGATTGAGCGCGCAGGCGGCGGTGAAGGCCGCGGCGGTCGAGCGGCTGATCCCGGCATAGCAGTGCACCACCATGGGGGCCGCCCGATTCCAGCCGCTGACGAACTCGATCAGTCGCATCACGTGCGACTCGGCCGGCAGCTCATAACCGTCGAGCGGCATCGAAATGTCATCCATATTGAGAATGAGATGATTCTCGCGCTTGACGACCTCGGGGCGAACGACCTGGTCGGTGTTGCGCATCAGCGTCACGATATGGCGCGCACCGATGCTGTCGACGGTTTCATGCAGGCGTGCGAGGGAGCATACGTGGATCATGTCTTCACCAGTGCCGCGACCCGTTCGCGGTAGCGTTGCTCGGCGGTTCCGGCCGGCCACGGCGTGAGATAGTCGCGTTCGAGAGCGCCGGAAAGGGGTTGGGGACGGCCGAAGAATTTCCGCGCTTCCGCGATCTCGAAACCGGCAAGCCGCGTCGCCTCGAAAAAGGCCGCGCTGCGGTCGGATGCTTTTATGAGCTCCGTCAGGTTCTGCGGCAGCACCGCCGGCAGGCCGAACCGCAGGTGAATGGCGGTCAGCAGGCGCGCCTCCACCGCCTTGTAGCTGTCGCCGATCACGGCCTTGAACGGCGAGATCATGTCGCCGACGACATATTCCGGCGCGTCGTGCAGGAGCACCGCGAGCCGCGCGCTGCGGTCGAGCCGCGGCACCTTCTGGCGCGCGAACACCTCGACCAGCAGCGAATGTTGCGCAACGGAGAAAATATGAGCGCCTTTGGTCTGTCCGTTCCAGCGCGCGACCCGCGCCAGGCCGTGCGCGATGTCCTCGAGCTCGACGTCGAGGGGGGAGGGGTCGAGCAGATCGAGCCGCCGGCCCGACAGCATGCGCTGCCACGCGCGGACCCCCTTCTGCCGTCCCGCAGGCTTCTTCATTTGCGCTTGGCGAGTTTGGCGCAAGCTGCATGGCGATGGCAGGTGACGAGATGGTCGTTGACCATGCCGACCGCCTGCATGAAGGCATAGACGATGGTCGGTCCGACGAATTTGAAGCCGCGGCCGGCAAGGTCCTTCGAGATCGCGGTCGACAGGTCGGTCGCCGCCGGAATCTGCTTCGTGCTTTTGAACTTATTCTGCTGCGGCTTGCCGTTGAGCCGGTCCCAAAGCAGGTGCGAAAATCCCGGACCTTTTTCCATGATATCGATCCAACTACGGGCCGAAGCGACGGCGCCTTCGATCTTGGCGCGGTTGCGCACGATGCCGGCATCCTGCATCAGCCGCTCGATCTTCTTCGGCGTGTAGCGCGCGATCTTCTCAGGATCGAAATCGGAGAACGCGCGGCGAAAATTGTCGCGCTTGCGCAGGATGGTGATCCACGACAGCCCGGCCTGGAAGCCGTCGAGGATCAGCTTCTCGAACAGCGCGCGGTCGTCGTATTCCGGCACGCCCCATTCCTCGTCGTGGTAGGCGACGTAGATCGGATCGAGCCCGGCCCACGGGCAGCGGTGGTGCCCGTCCTCGTGGCGCAGCGTCGTGACAGGCCGCTTCATGGCGCATCGCCCGGGAACGGAAATCTCGCCCAATCCGGCTTGAGAGCGCGAACCGCGACGCCGCCGGCCTCGATGGGCGTGCCGGTGGCGATTGCGTCGCCGAGCCGGTCGAGCCGCAGCAACGCGAGGGCCCGCCCGCCCGCGGCCGAGCCGACCATGCCGATCTGCTTGTCGCCGGCCATCACCGGCACGCCGTCATCCGGCGCCCCGTCATCGAAGGCGACCATCACGATCCGGCTGCGCGCGCTGCCCCGATGCTCGACCCGCGAGACCACCTCCTGGCCGACATAACACCCCTTGTCGAAATCGACGCCGCCCAGCTGGTCCATGTCGGCTTCGTGCGGGAAGGTGTCGCCGTAGCTGAAATCCATGCCGCCGCGGGGCACGCCGAGCGCGATCCGGTGCGTTTCGTAGGCTCCGGCGTCTGCCAAGGCCGCCCCAAGATCGTTCGCGGCCTCAGCTGCCACGTCCGGCGGCAGGATCACGCGTGTGCCCAGCGCGGGCAGGCGGGGATCGGTGAAGGTCGGACCGTATTCGCTGTCCACCGGTTGTCCGTTCCAGACCGCCATCACGCCGAGCGTGTTCGACAGGTCCTCGATCGTCACCTTGGCCCGCAGCTTGTAGAATTTGAGCCTCTCCACCAACGGCTCGGAGAGCGCGCGGGGGCAATCGATCAGGAATCCGCCGCCGTCCTCTGCCGCCGCCTCGAACACGATGAAGTCGACGATAATCTTGCCCTGCGGCGTCAGCAGCGCGCCGAAGCGCGCCGTCCCCGGCGTCATTTTGGCAACATCGATCGTGACCAGGCCGTTGAGGAAGCCCCGGCTGTCGTCGCCGGAGACTTTCACGACCCCGCGGTCGGGAAGCAGCGCCGCCTGTAAGCTCATTCCATGACCCATTTCCAATCGGCAAGTCTCATGCCAGAACGGAGGCGTTCCGGGAAGACTCACAAGCGCATGGTCGATCTTTGGCTGAAACCTACGACCTGATCCTCAAAGGCGGCACCGTCGTCAATCATGACGGCGAGGGCGTCCGCGACGTCGGCGTGCGCGCCGGCCGCATCGCAGCGCTTGGCGAACTGTCGCGCGCCGCGGCCGCGCAGACCGTGGATTGCCGCGGCCTGCACGTCCTGCCCGGCGTGATCGACAGCCATGTTCATTTCCGCGAGCCGGGCCTGACCCACAAGGAGGACCTCGAAACCGGTTCGCTGAGTGCGGTGATGGGCGGCGTCACCGCCGTGTTCGAGATGCCGAATACCGATCCGCTCACCACCTCGGCGGAAACACTCGCGGACAAGGTCAGGCGTGCGCACCACCGCATGCATTGCGATTTTGCCTTTTACATCGGTGCGACGCGCGAGAACACTCGCGATCTCGCCGATCTCGAGCGTCTGCCGGGCGCTGCCGGCGTCAAAGTGTTCATGGGCTCGTCGACCGGTTCATTGCTGATCGAAGACGATGCCGGTGTGCGCGAGGTGCTCAAGGCGATCAGCCGCCGCGCGGCATTCCATGCCGAGGACGAATACAGGCTGCGCGAGCGCATGAGCTTGCGCGTCGAGAACGATCCACGATCGCATCCCGTGTGGCGCGATGCGACCGCGGCGCTGATGGCGACCCGGCGTTTGATCGCGCTGGCACACGAAACCGGAAAGCGCGTTCACGTGCTGCATGTCACGACCAAGGAGGAAGCCGCTTTCCTTGCCGATCACAAGGATGTCGCCACCGCGGAGGCGACTCCCGCCCACCTGACGCTCGACGCGCCCGGCTGTTACGAGAAGCTCGGCACACTCGCCCAGCTCAATCCGCCGATCCGTGATGTGTCCCATCGTGAAGGGATCTGGCGTGGCCTTGCGCAGGGCGTGATCGACAGCATCGGATCCGATCATTCCCCGCATACGCGAGCAGAGAAGGCGCACCCTTATCCGAAGACGCATTCGGGAATGACCGGCGTGCAGACGCTGGTCCCGATCATGCTCGATCACGTCAATGGCGGACGGCTGTCGCTTGCGCGCTTCGTCGACCTCACCAGCGCAGGGCCCGCAAGAATTTTCGGCATCGCCTGCAAGGGGCGCATCGCCGCCGGTTACGACGCCGATTTCACCGTGGTCGACCTTAAGCGGCGGCAGACGATCACCAACACGTGGGTCGCCTCGCGCGCAGGCTGGACGCCCTATGACGGAATGGAGGTGAGCGGCTGGCCGGTCGGGACCATCATCAGAGGCCGCCGGGTTATGTGGGAGAACGATCTCGTTGAAGGATCGCAAGGCGAGCGTGTCCGGTTTCTGGAAACGCTTGCCAGTTGAATTCAGGAAACTGGTCCGACCAGCGGACCATCTCTCCCTTCGACCAAAGTTTGTGACCAAGTCCTCCTTTTTACGAGTCTGCTCTTTTGTCGGGTGTTATGACCGATAATAAAGGGGCACGGCGCCAATGGCGTTGGCGAAGGGGGAACGATGAGCGGCGATCTTTTGACGCTGCGCATGATGGTTGTTTCGGATTTGGATTCTGTGTGCGACCTCTGGCGCGAAGGAGTTGCCCTGGCATCGGTGCCAATTGAGTTCAGCGCCTGCGGCGCGACTGGGGCGGCTGCTGAACTAGCAAGGGGTAGCTTTGATGTCGTCATGCTCGACGGCGCACTCGGCAATGCCGACCGGGACGCAATCATCAACGCAGCGCGCGCAGCCAAGCCGCCGCCTCTGATCGTATTATCCGCATTGCCGGGCATCGGTCGCGTCGAAGGCGTCGACAGCATTGTTCCGAGGCCGGCCAACGCGACTGACGTGCATGCTTTGGTCGAACGCTGCATCCGCCTTCGGCTTCCCAAGCGTGTGCTGATCGTCGACGACTCGAAGACGATGCGCAGCATCGTGCGCAAGATACTGTCTGCCAGCCGGTTCGCACTTGACGTGTCGGAAGCCGAAGAGGGTGTCGGCGCTCTCGGCAAGATTGCTGGCGGCTACGATCTGG
Organism: uncultured Undibacter sp.; assembly: GCA_964576085.1. Taxonomy (GTDB): domain Bacteria; phylum Pseudomonadota; class Alphaproteobacteria; order Rhizobiales; family Xanthobacteraceae; genus Pseudolabrys. Next base: position 11,957 of record CAZNTY010000441.1, read on the forward strand.
TGCTGCTCGACTACAATATGCCTGGGTTCAACGGCATCGAAACACTCGCCGAGATCAAGCGGGTGGCGCCGCACGTGGCGGTTGTGCTGATGACATCGACCGATGATGAGGCGATTGTCGGACGTGCGCAGGCCTCGGGGGCTGCTGCCTTTCTCAAAAAGCCGTTTTATCCAGCCGATATCGATGCCGTGCTCGATCGTCTTTTCGTCGAGGTGGCAGGCCAGGAATCGCCAAAATAACGAAAATCGGCCTTTCTACTGGCAGGGCCGGTCGAGCGAGAACTCACCGTTGCGGATGCGGGCGGCGAGGCCGTCGACATACGTCGCGGCCGCTTCCTCGCCATAGGTGCCCACGAACTCGGCCAGTGCGATGAACAGGCTGGCTTGCGCGAGGCAATCGCCGTCGACGCCATCGAGACGCGCCTCAGCCCAGGCCTCTTGAAGATAGCCTAAGGCGACGCGCTTCTGTTCCTGATCCGTAACCGGATCGCGCGAGGAAACTGCCCGCCCCAACATGTCCATGCCGTCGCTTCCGCTTGAGATTGTCACGCCCGCCCAAGAATGACGTAACGCTATCACGCAACCCCCGACGCCGAGGGAACACCTGAGAGAAAGGTTAATCTGCAAAGCCTAATTGGCGTAACGGGCTGTAATATCGCGGGCAATGCGGGCGCCCTCGTCGAGATAGCGGCGGATCGCGATATCGGCGGCCGGCGTGCAGCTGCGATAGGTCTGCTGGAATCCGCGGTAACCACGATTGAAGCTCGCCACCATCCGTTGCCGGCGCTCGCCGGTCGGGGCCTCCGCCTCGACCAGGGCTTCCATCTGCTCACGCCATTTCTGCCCGTCCTTGAAATTGCAGACGTCGCGCAGGTAGTGCAACGCCCCCAGAATCTCGGCGAGACGCGCCAAATCGTTATCGAACGGAGCGGGAGGAGCGTCGACGGCGCGGCCGGGCGCAGCGGCGAGCACCAGCAGAATCGCGGCAATGGCGGCCGAACGCTTCATCGTAACTGCACTGACGGTGGTTGACGGACGCAGATATGGCCTTTACGGCGCCTTACGACAAGGTTCCGACGCATCATCGAGCGGCGCCGATGACTGTGAAGGCCGCCTCGACGATCCCGGCGAGGCCGTCGGTTGTCCGCAGCCCGGCCAGTTCATCCAGACGGCACCATCGGATTTCCGCGATCTCGTCACTGAGAGCCGGTGTGCCGGAAACAAGCCGCGCCGCGAAACAGAGGATGACAAAGTGCCGTTCAGTCCGGCCCGCACCGTCCTGCTTGATGACCTCGCGGTGTCCGGCAAGCCCGACCGGCCGGATTGTCAGCGCGGTCTCCTCGCGCACCTCGCGGACCACCGCTTCCTCAAGCGTCTCGCCGGCTTCAACCACGCCGCCGGGCAGGGTGTAGATATCCTTCGACGGAGGTCTTGCACGCCTCACAATGAGCACCTTGCCGTCATGCACGACCGCGGCGCTGACCGCGAGGAACGGCCGGTCCGGGAAGGCGCGGGGGTCGGCCACGGCGTCAGCGCTTCATCAGTCGGTCAATGGTGGCCTGCGGCGCTATTCCGCCGGCATCGGTCTCGCCGTTGATGACGGCGCCGGCACGCGCCACCAGCGCCTTGAGCTCGGCGGCGGAGCGCTGCGCGAGCCGCGCCGCATCGGCTGCCGGCAGTTCGGCGAGTGCCGCGCGCGCGGCCTGTAGCAGGGCGGTCATGGCGTCCGTCAGCCTCTCCAGGCAGCCGCGCGCCACCGGGTCGGCGCTGTCATAAGCTTCGATCGCGATGCCGCGGTCCCTGAAGCGCGACTGGGCGAAATGCTCGCGGTAGCTCACCGGCTTCCAGGCGTTGAAGTCATCGCCGCAATCCGGACAGCTCGCCAGCATTTCCAGCAGCATGATGGCTTCATTGAAATGGTTGAGATAGTCGGTCGCAAGCCCGGTGACCGGATTGATGTTTGCGCGCAAAAGCTGCGCGGCGCGGCCTTCTTGCGCATCTGGTCGGCTCGCCGGAACGACGGCTTTGACGCTCATCTTATCCCCGGCCATCCCCTGCCGCGCTTGCAGTGTCACCGGCCTTGGTTAAATCGTCATTAAGCGGGAACCCGGGGACGGGGCAGGGGTCGGGACAAGGGCAATGTGCGGGCGCTATGCCATGATCTCGGCGCCGGAGACGATCCGGGCGCGGTTCGGCTATCCGGAAACGCCCAACTTTCCGCCGCGCTATAACATCGCCCCCACCCAGCCCATCGCCATCGTCCGCCTGGCCGAGGGCCGGCGACAGTTCGCGCTGGTGCGCTGGGGCTTCATCCCGTCCTGGGTCCGCAATCCGGCGACGGTGTCGCTGATGTTCAATGCGCGGGGCGAGACCGCGGCCGACAAGCCGGCCTATCGTGCCGCCATGCGCCGCCGTCGCTGCCTGGTGCCGGCCGACGGCTTCTATGAATGGCGGCGCGACGGTGGCCGCAAGCGGCCGTACTGGATCTATCCTCGCGGCGGCGGGCCGATCGCCTTTGCCGGGCTGTGGGAAGTCTGGAACGGGCCGAACGGCGAGGAGATGGAAACCGCCGCCATCCTCACCACGCGCGCCAACCGGACGCTGGCGCCGCTGCACGAGCGCATGCCGGTGGTGATCCGGCCCGAAGCGTTCGACTTTTGGCTCGACCCGAATGTCGATGTCGCGAGCGCCGCCGCGCTGATCGCGCCGGCGCCGGACGATCTTCTGGAGGCCCGCGAAGTCTCGGGCATGGTCAACCGTGCCGCCAATGATGGCCCGGCGCTGCTTGCATCGGTCTCCGAAGCGCCCGAACCGGTTGAGCAACCAAAGCCGAAACTCCCGCCAAGGAAGCGCACAACCCCTGTCGCCGACGCCCAAGGCTCGCTGTTTTAGCTGTCGCTCGTCATCCGGAGGTTCGAGCCGCATCAGTGGCGAGCCTCGAAGGGCGACGCAACGCCGCCTAAACCACCTTGCCCGGATTGAGGATGTTGTTGGGATCGAGTGCCCGCTTGAGGGTTCGCATCAATTCGAGCGCCACCGCGTCCTTGTAGTCCGGCAGCGTGTCGCGCTTCATGACGCCGACGCCGTGCTCGGCCGAGATCGAGCCGCCGTACTGCCGCACCACCGCGAATACCACCGCATTGACCTCGTCCCAGCGGGCGAGGAACGCCTTGCCGTCGGCACCCTCCGGCTGCGTCACGTTATAGTGGATGTTGCCGTCGCCGGCATGGCCGAAGGGCAGCGGCCGGCAGCCCGGGATAAG
>CAZNTY010000442.1:0-4166 GCA_964576085.1 uncultured Undibacter sp.
CCATAGGCGAGCTCGCGGATCGGCCGGTCGGCGGCGGCGCGCATGCCGACCTGATCGAGCAATGCGAGCGCCCGCTCGCGATGGCGCGACGCCGCCGGCTTCCACAAGCCGTAGGTCTCGCCGGCGTGCGAGATCAGCGCCATCTGCACGTTCTCGATCACCGTCATCGAGGCGAAGGTCGCCGCCACCTGGAAAGTGCGGCCGACGCCGAGCCGCCAGATGTCGCGCGGATGCAGGCCGGCGATGCTGCGGTCGCCGAAGTAGATGTCGCCGCTGTCCGGCTTGAGCTGCCCGTTGATCATGTTGAAGCAGGTCGACTTGCCGGCGCCGTTCGGCCCGATCATCGCCAGGAATTCGCCGGGCCTGACGTCGAAGGACACCTCGCGCACAGCGTGCACGCCGCCGAACGCCTTTGACAGCCAGCTGACCGACAGCGCGCTCATGACCGCGCCTTTGATCGCGCCTTGCCCGGCCGAACCAGCGCGGCCAGCGTTCCCACGATGCCGCCGGGGAACAGCAGCACCAGGAAGAGAATGATGCCGCCGAGCAGCGCCCGCCAGTATTCGGTCTGCCGCATCACCGTATCCTGCAGGATGGCGTAGGCCGAAGCGCCGACGACCGGGCCGCTCAGCGTCTGGATGCCGCCCAGCAGCACCATCACCAGGCCGTCGATCGAGCGGCCGACGCCGATGGTTTCCGGCGAGATCGAGCCCTTGGCGAAGGCGAACAGTCCGCCGGCGACGCCGCACACCGCGCCGGCCGCGGCGAAAGCCAGCCAGTGCACGCGCTTGACGTCGATGCCGATGGCTTCGGCGCGCAGCGCGTTGTCGCGCCCGGCGCGCATGGCGTAGCCGAACGGCGCGAACAGAACGCGCCGCAGCAGCAGGACGCCGATCACGGCGAGCAGCAGCGTCAGCAGATAGTAGATCGCGGCATGATCGAACGGCGGCGGCGGCCAGACGCCGACCACGCCGTTCGAGCCGCCGGTCAGGCCTTCCCACTGGAACGCCGCCGCCCACACGATCTGCGCGAAGGCGAGCGTCAGCATCGCCAGGTAGACGCCGGCGAGCCGCACCGCGAACCAGCCGAACAGCAGCGCCCCGGCGAGCGCGGCGACCGGCGCGGCCAGCAGCGCGAGCCCCATCGGCGCCGCCAGCCATTTCACCAGCAGCGCCGCGCCATAGGCGCCGAGCCCGAAATAAGCGGCGTGGCCGAACGAATGCATGCCGCCCGGCCCCATGATGAAATGCAGCGAGGCGGCGAACAGCACCGCGATCAGCACGTCGATGCCGAGCACCAGCACATAGGGCGAATCCTGCCCCGCGAACGGCAGCGCCAGCAGCAACGCGAGGGCCAGTATGCCGACCGTCTTAACTCCTACCGACGCGGGCCGGATCGGATCTTCCGGCTCGGCGATCGGGCGCACTGCGCCCTGCGGCCGGCCGAGCAGGCCGTATGGCCGCACGATCAGGACGACCGCCATCACCAGGAACTCGGCGACCAGCGTCAGCTTGGAGAAATTCACCGTGGCGACGCCGAAATCGACCACGCCGATGCCGATGCACAGCGCCTTCACCTCGGCGATGATGAGCGCCGCGACATAGGCGCCGGTGATCGAGCCCATGCCGCCGACCACCACCACGACGAAGGCGTCGCCGATCACGGTGAGGTCGGTCGCGAGATTGGCCGGCTCGCGCGCGACCTGCAGCGCGCCGCCGAGCCCGGCGAGCAGCGCGCCGAGCGCGAAGGTCGCCGTGAACAGCAGCGCCTGGTTGACGCCGAGCGCGCCGACCATCTCGCGGTCCTGCGTCGCCGCGCGCACCAGCCGGCCGAACCGCGTCTTCGCCAGGGCGAAATGCAGCGCCAGCAGCACCGCGGGCCCGACGAAAATCAGGAACAGGTCGTAGCTCGGCAGCCGCCGGCCGAGAACCTCGACCGCGTTGCGCAGGCCCGGCGCGCGCGGGCCAAGCAGGTCTTCCGGCCCCCAGAGCCACAAGGTCGCGTCATTGATGATGAGTACCAGCGCGAAAGTGGCGAGCAGCTGGAACAGCTCCGGCGCGCGGTAGATGCGCCGCAGCAGCACGATCTCGATCAGCGCGCCGAGCAGGCCGATCAGGACCGCCGTGGCGACGATGCCGCCCCAGAAGCCGAGCGCGCCGCCGAACCGGGTCGCGAACGAATACGCGACGTAGGTCCCGAGCATGTAGAGGGACCCGTGCGCGATGTTGATGATGCGGGTAACGCCGAAGATCAGCGACAGGCCGGCGGCGACCAGAAAAAGCCCGGACGCCGTCGACAGCCCGTTGAGCGCCTGGAACAGGAATGCGTCGAGGGTCATGGCTGTCTTATCCCTCTCATCCTTTGGAGAGGGATAAGAGTCGTCAATTCGCCGAGGCCGGACGCAGCTTCTTCACCTCGTCGTCGGAGGGCAGCACCGAGGCGCCGTCGACATATTTGAAGTCGACCATCGTGCCCTTGCCGTTCTCGAGCGCGAGCTTGCCGACGAAGCAGCCCATCGTCGCCTGATGATCGCTGGCGCGATACATGAACGGCCCGAACGGGCTGTCGACCTTGAGGTCCTTGAACGCCTCGACCAGCTTGTCGGTGTCGGTGCCGCCCGCCTTGGCGATGCCGGCGGCGAGCGACTTGATCTTGACATAGCCGACCACCGAGCCGAGCCGCGGATAGTCGTTGAACTTCTTCTGGTAGGCGTTGAGGAACGCCAGGTGCTCGGGCGTCTTGATCTTGTCCCACGGATAGCCGGTGACGACCCAGCCGACCGGCGTCTCGTCCTTGAGCGGATCGAGATATTCAGGCTCGCCGGACAGCAGGCTGACGACCGGACGATCCTTGAAGATGCCGCGCGTGTTGCCTTCGCGCACGAACTTGGCGAGGTCGGGCCCGAACAGCACGTTGAAGATCGCGTCGGGCTTGGCGTCGTCGATCGCCTGCGCCACCGCGCCGGCGTCGACCTTGCCGAGCGGCGGCGCCTGCTCGGTGACGAACTCGACGTCCGGCTGCGCCTTCTTCATCAGCGCCTTGAACGCTTCAGCCGCCGCCTGGCCGTATTCGAAGTTCGGATAGACCAGCGCCCAGCGCTTCTTCTTGAAGCCGGCGGCGGCGGGAATCAGCATCGCGGTCTGCATGTAGGTCGAGGCGCGCAGGCGATAGGTGTACTTGTTGCCGTTCTGCCAGGTGATCTTGTCGGTCAGCGGCTCGGCCGCGAGGAAGAACACCTTCTTCTGCCCGGCGAAGTTCGTCACCGCGAGCCCGATGTGCGACAGGAACGTGCCGGAGATCACCGGCACGCCGTCGCGCGTGATCAGCTCCTCGGCGACGCGCACCGCCGCGCCGGGATCGGCGCCGTCGTCACGCGACACCAGCTCGATCTTCTTGCCGAGCACGCCGCCTTTGCCGTTGATCTCGTCGATCGCGAGATCCATGCCCTTCTTGTACGGATCGAGGAAGGCAGGCTGCGACTTGTAGCTGTTGAGCTCGCCGATCCTGATGGTGTTCTGCGCCGAGGCGGGCAGAGCTGCGGCGAGGACCGCTGCGGAGGCGAGGAAGAACACGTGGCGCCTGGTCGTCATGACGAAACTCCTGCGTGGCTGGGTCCGGCAAGAAATTAGTTTGTGTGCAAATAGTCGGGCTTGCAGTCGCCTTGAGTCAAGCGACCACCCTCGCCGACATTAGATTGTCATGCCCGCGAAACCTGTCCCCGCGCAGGCGGGTCGCGGGCATCCAGTAGCCAATGAATCGCGATCACCGCTGGCGCCCGAGTTTGCTAGGTCCCCGCTTGCGCGGGGACGACGATGAGGAGGCGTGCGTCATCGCCCGCGTTCTTTACGGCCCCGGGGAGGCCGGCCTCCCTTTTTCCGTCCCCCCGAAGGGGATTGGAGCGCCGGGGAAGGCGCCAGGGCGCTGGCGAAGCGCCCTTGGGCGGGATTGACGGACCCGCCCGCGCGCCTTGCGAGGCGCGCGCCCCGATGGCGACGGGGCGGCGCCTTCCCGGGCGCTCCACCGGTGGCGCGTTGTCGGCGCCACCGCCCCGCGGCACGGTCCGGACGCCCTCGAGCTGGCGCCCGGCCGCTGCGGAGTGGTCCTAGGATTATATTCTTTGGCGACAAAGTCAAGCGGCATGTTTGCCGTTCCGGGCGCGACCGTCC
>CAZNTY010000443.1:0-8002 GCA_964576085.1 uncultured Undibacter sp.
TCGTAGGTCGACAGGGCGGCGAGCTGCGACTGGAGGCTGACGGCGATGCCCCGATTTGTTCCGAGTCCGGCATAGGTCGTCGATTTCTGGCCGCTGCCGAGCTGCCGCTGGAGGTCATCGAGCCTCGAACGCATGTCGAGGATCGACTGCAGCATCGAACTCGAGATCGATCCTATGTAGCTGACGCTCATGACGCGTTCTCACATATTCAACAGCGTGTCGATCATGCTCTTGACCGCCGACATCACCCGCGCATTGGCGGCATAGGCGTTCTGGAGGTTGAGCAGGTTGGTCATTTCGGTGTCGATGTTCACGCTCGAATTGTCGTTGAACCGCTGCTGCAACGATGCGAGCACGACGTCCTGGCCCTGCTTGAGCGTGGCAGCGCTGCTCGCGGCGTCGCCTTGCTTCGCAATCACCTGCTGAAGGAACGCTCCGAGCGTTCCACTATAGGGCGAAGCCAGGGAACCGATACCGGAATTCGGGTTGAAGGTCAGAGCGCCGTTGGTGAGCTGGTTGAGGATAAAATTGGGCCGCGTGGCATCACCGGCGGCCGTGCCTGACTGATAGACCACAAGCTGGGATGGATCAGTGATGACGGCGCCGTTGACCGCGATGCGCGCGGCCAAGCCCTGACTCTGGACGCCGGCTGAGCTGAAGGCGCCGGTATAAGGGCTGCTGCCGTCGAGGAACAGCGGCATCTGGCTGTTGCCGCTGCTAAACGAGGTGACCGTCGCCGTCGTGCTGACGTTCGTCACCGCGACGCGGCCGCCCGTTCCGTCGTCAAGGATCTGCAGCATGGTGCCGCCGAGCGTGGAGGAGGTCATGCCGGTCGGCGACAGCGCATTGGCGATCTGGCTGAATACCGAGCTCATGCCGGCTGAAAAGTCGATGCCGATAACCTTGTCATTCGCGTTGGCAGTCGCGGCGTCGGACAGGGGCAGCGCGCCCGGATCATCGACCCGCACGAAGGTGATCTGGCGCTGCGTGTTCGTGAGCTTGTCGATATAGGACACGTTCAGCGTATTGCCCGCGAGCAACGAGCCGATGTCGATCTTGAAGCCCGACTGGCCGCCGCCGGTCGTCACCGCCTCGCCGCCTGTGGTCTTGTCGGACAAGGCCGAGGCCATCGCGGAAGCCATCGCGTCGAGCTGGTTCTGCGCCTGCACGAGGTCCTGGTCGCGCAGCTGCAGATAGGCCGCGAGCTCGCCGGAGCGGATCGCCTTGGTCTGGATCAGGTCGATCGGCGCGCCGTTCGCCGACGTCAGCGTGATCGTGCCGACGCCGCGTTGAGTCGGGTCCGCGCTCCACTGCGAGGCGGCCGTCATCGTGCCTTGAGCATCGAAGTTAAGCGTGGCGGCCTTGGTGTTGACCAGCAGCAGGCCGGAATTGGTATAGACGCTGACTTGGTTGTTCGCGCCGGCCACCACGTTGATATCAAGGATCTGCGAAAGTTGGTCGATCGCGCTGTCGCGCTGGTCCATCAGCGTCGCGGTCGCCGCGTCGCTGCCGGTCGAGAGGCCGATCTGCTGATTGAGATCGGCGATCCTCTGCATCATTTGGTTGGCGGTCGTGACGTCGGCTGCAATGCCGCTCTCGGCACTCTCACGCAGGGCCTGCACGCTCTGCGACATGCCGTTGAGCTGCTGCGCCAACGCCTGCGCCGAGCTGACGACTCCAATTCGCGCCGAGGTGTCATCGGGGCTTGCCGACAGCGCCTGCAACGCCGAAGTGAAATTATTGAAGGTTGCATCAAGCGACGTGTCGGAGCCGGGCTGCCCGTAAATATCCTGGAGCTGACTGTAGAATCGCGCTCGCAGATCGGCATAAGCCGCCCCGGCATTCTCCGTCCGCAACTGCTTCTGGAGGAATTGATCGAGCTGGCGCTGCACGCTGCCGACACGCACGCCGATATTGACGTCCGAGCCGCCGATCTGAATCTGATCGACGGCCTTGCGGACGTAACCCGGCGTGTTGGCATTGGCGACGTTGCCGGCAACGATCGACAGCCCCGCCTGATTGGCCTTGAGGCCCGAGGCTGCCACGGCAAGCGCCTGAGACAAACCCATGTCGGATTCCTACCGGTTCGACGCGACGCTGCGCCGCGCTACCGCAGCATGTTCAGGAGATCCTGAATCATGGTGTTGCTGGTAGTCACGACGCGGGTATTGGCGGAATAGGCCTGTTGGGTCACGATCAGTTTGGTGAACTCATCGGCGATATCGACGTTCGAGCTTTCCAGCGACGAGCCGACGATCTTGCCGGACGCATTGTAGATCGCCGGACCGGAGTCGGCGGTCGCTGCGTAGGCACCGCCGTCCATCGCCTTGAGATTATTGGCGCCGTTGAAGTTCGCCAAAGTCACCTCGGCGAGGCTGAGGGTGCGGCCGTTCGAATAGGTCCCCACGATACGACCGTTGTCGCTGACGGCGATCGACTGCAACTGTCCGGCCGCGTAGCCGTCCTGGGTCAACGCATTGACCTGCGCGGTGCCATTTGGGTCGGCATATTGCGTGATGCCGCCGGTGCCGTGGACCAGCTTGATCGTGCCGAGATTGACGCCGTCGATCGTCACATTATTGAGCGTGACATTGTTGATCGCCGGGTTCATCGACCCGTTCGGCGCGAAAGTGTAGTCGATGCCGATGTTGGTCCAGGCCGGGTCCTGGCCGGCCGCCTGTGAATTAGACTGATAGAATAGGTTCCAGACGTCCTTATGGCCGGTGCCGAGAGATGCCGAGTCGACCTTGGCCCAGCGCAACTGGACGTTCACGGCGGAACCGGACACGTCGTAAACAGTGACCGCACCGCCACCAAGCGACTCGTTAAGGAACGAAGTGACGTCGGCGCCGATCACCGAGCCACTCGACGGATAGCCGGTCAGCGTGCGGACGCCGAAGTTGCGCGCGGTGACGTTGCCGCCGATCGTGATGATGTCGTTGGGGTTCGACGTTGACGCTGTCACCGTCAGGTTGCCGTTGTTCGGATCGACGGACGCGGTGCCGCCGAGAAGGGATCCCAGCGCGGTATTGAGGTCGCCCATTGTCTCGATGTGGCCAACCCCGAACTGCAAGGTCAACTGAGCGTTGGTGCCGATCTGGATGGTCATGGTCTGACCGTCGCCGACCGCCCCTTGGGTCAGCAGGTTTGTCGGATTGGTCGTGCCGACCGCCATGCCGAGATCGCTGAGGACCGCCAGCGTGCTGGTGTTGTCGATCTTGATGGCTGTCTTGGCGTCGGCGCCCTTGAGCTCGAGCTTGTTGCCGTTGAGGCTCGCCGTGACGCCGGTGATGGCGGTTTGCGCATTGATCGCATTCATCACGTCGGTCGCGTCGTCGCCGGCGGTGATCGCGATCGCTTTGCCGTTAATGCTCAAAGTGCCGGCGCTGGCGTTCAGTGACGACAGATCGGCGGTGCCGTCATAAACAGCGACTGCGTCCTTCGACAGCGACGCGCCGTCGCCGATGATCTTGGCGACCGCCGGAGCACCGTTGATCGGGTTAGCCTGGAAATTCGCCGGGTTGAGCAGTTCCGAGCCCGGAACCGTAGTGTCGTGATCCGACGTCAACGGATAGCTCGCAAGGTTGGCCTGGTAGTCAATTTCCGTGGTCGGCACCGCAGGCAGGAAGCCGTTCTTGAATTGCAGCAGTTGCGGCACGCTGCCGACCGTGTTGCCGGTGGTCGGATCGATCGGAATACCGGACAGGTAATAGCCCGCGCCGTTGACCAGATAGCCGCTCCGATCGAGATTGAAGTCGCCGCGCCGCGTGTAGAGATCGACCCCCGTGAAGCTCGGCTGTCCGTCGGTCTGGCCGGTTGGCTTCTGGACGACGAAGAAGCCCTGGCCGTTGATCGCCATATAGGTGGGAATCGAGGCCGACTGCACATCGCCCTGCACCGTGACCGTGCCGCGCGAAAACGAGACGACGCTCCCCGAGGTCTGCTGGCTTGGAATGTTGTCGGCGATCAGATCCTCGAAGCTCGTGTCCGTTCGCTTGAACCCTGTGGTCTGGGAGTTTGCAATGTTGCCCGAGATGTTCTCGAGGGCGAAAGATTGCGCTTTCATGCCGCTCACGGCCGATGTCAGCGCACCGAAAATACCCATGACTGTTCTCCACGACGGCAGCCGGAATGGCTGCGGACAATCCCGCGGCCGATCCGTCGCAATCGCCGTGCCAAGAAGAATAGTCAATTATATCAATTGGTTAGACGATAGGTGGTCGCTGAATGTTGCGGCCTTTTCTGCCGTCGCCGGCAAATCTTGCCGCCCACCAACGTAGATCAGCTATTCCCGGCCGCTGCGGGCATGAACGTCAGCGCCACGCCGTTCATGCAGTAGCGCAATCCGGTCGGCTTCGGCCCGTCATCGAACACATGACCGAGATGGCCGAGGCAGCGCGCGCAATGCACCTCCGTACGCGTCATAAAGAACGAGCGGTCGCTGCTGGTCTCGACGGCGTGATCGAGCGGCTCGTAGAAGCTCGGCCAGCCGGTACCGCTCTCGAACTTGGCGTCTGACGAGAATAGCGGCAAGCCACAGCCGGCACAGGCGAAAGTACCCTTACGCTTCTCGTGGTTGAGCGGGCTGGTGCCGGCCCGCTCGGTACCGTGCTCGCGCAGCACATAGAATTGCTGCTCAGTCAGCCGCCGTTTCCAATCAGCCTCGGTCAGCGCGCGAAAATCGGTGGCTTTATCGGTCGCCGTGGTGGACACTTGCGCTTCTCCTCTCCGGCGCGACAGCGCCAGCACCGCGAGCGCGGCGCCACCCATCAGAGCATGTCGGCGGTTGAGCATGGCGCTTCTCCCTTTATCTACGCGATTACTAGCACCGACGCGCGCCGGCGTTATTCAACTCGCACTCACGCTGGCATCACACCATCGCGAGGCCGGCATTGCCCATCGATACAGGTCCGATTAGAAGGACGTCATGCGTTTTGACGGCACGAAGAATTACGTCGCTACCGACGATCTCAAGATCGCGGTGAATGCCGCGATCACGCTGGAACGACCACTGCTGGTCAAGGGCGAGCCGGGCACCGGAAAGACCGTTCTGGCCCTGGAGGTCGCCAAGAGCATCGGCGCGCCGCTGATCGAATGGCACGTCAAGTCGACCACCAAGGCTCTGCAGGGACTCTATGAATACGACGCGGTGTCGCGGCTGCGCGACAGCCAGCTCGGCGACGAACGCGTGAAGGATATCCGCAATTACATCAAACGCGGTAAGCTGTGGGATGCTTTCATCTCGGACGAGCGGCCGGTGTTGCTGATCGACGAGATCGACAAGGCCGACATCGAATTCCCGAATGACCTTCTGCTCGAGCTCGATCGCATGGAGTTCTTCGTCTACGAGACGGGCGAGACGGTCAAGGCGCGCCGGCGGCCGATCGTCATCATCACATCGAACAACGAGAAGGAACTGCCCGACGCATTCCTGCGCCGCTGCTTTTTTCACTACATCCGCTTTCCCGATGCCGACACCATGGCCGCGATCATCGAGGTGCATTTTCCCGGCATCAAGCAGCGCCTGGTTTCGGAGGCGCTCAAGCTGTTCTATGAAATCCGCGACGTGCCCGGCCTCAAGAAAAAGCCGTCGACCTCCGAGCTGCTCGACTGGCTCAAGCTGCTGATGGTTGAAGACATTGGGCCGGAGACGTTGCGCGAGCGCGATCCAAAAAAGCTCATCCCGCCGCTGCATGGCGCGCTGCTCAAGAACGAGCAGGACGTGCACCTGTTCGAGCGCCTCGCCTTCATGGCCCGACGAGACGGTCGCTGACGCGGCCACAGTCCGACGCGAAGAGCCCTGATCGATCCTGCCCTCAGTCCGCCGGGTGCGGATCAATCGCGAAGATCGTGCCGAAACCGTGCATCCCGCCTCCCGACGTCGTTCCATATTTCACGTCGGTGGCATCCGAAATCAGGCCGCCGAAGGGCGTATCGCCATCGATGCCGCCGCTAAAATTATGCCAGGTCTTGATGACCGGGGCACGTCGTGAATTGCCCGGCAGGAGACTGAACACCGTGCCCTTGAATTTCGCGCCGCCGCCGCTGGCGACTCCCCACAACCTGCCATGGGCATCGGCAATCAGGCTGCTGGTGATCTGTGCGCCATGCGTGAAATCAAAGCTGTAGAGCACCTTGTAGATTCCATTCGGGAATGACTCGTTCGGTGGCTTGTACACATAGACCGTGCCCGCATTCGACGTCCCGCCCTCGTCCGTCGTGCCATATAACGAACCCTTGTAGCTCAGCGGCGTGCTGTTGCCGAATTCGCCGTCGTTCGGCGGGCCGTGAAACGGGCGCGCCACCGCATAGGTCCATTCGCCATCACCGGAGGCGGGCTCGGTCAGGCTGAAAATAACCCCGATGTCCCTGACACCACCCTCCTCGGTCACGCCGTAAAGTACATTGTCCGCGCCCCGCACCAGCCCGGAGCCCGGATAATCGCCGGTCAATTTGGCGAAGCTGTGCAGCACCCGTCCGGTCCACAGCTCGCCCGTTGCCGGCGGCATCAGCTTCATCACCGTGCCGGCATCCCTCGTGCCACCCTGCTGGGTCGTGAGGTAGAGCGCGCCTTCGGAATCCTCGATCACCTCGCCAATCGGAAAAAGACCATCCCTTTTGCCGCCGCGGAAATAGTAGATCACGGCATAAGCCCAACCGCCGCCGGCCTTCGGCGTCAATTGGAAAACCACGCCGCCTGTTCCACCGATCTGGGTCGTGCCGACAAGCGCGCCGGATGTCGTCAGCAACAACTTTGCAAAGGGAAAAGCACCATCGTTGTCGGTATTCTTGAAATGGTGGAGGACGCTATAGCTCCACTGCGTCTCTCCCGTTACCGGCGGCGAGAGCTTGAACACGGTGCCACAGCCGTCCGCACCACAGCCCGTTCCAATACCGCCCACCAGCGTTGTGCCGTAAAGATTGCCCGCGCCGTCGATGACGAGGCCGGCCTGCGGCGACGCGCCGCCCAGCACGTGTGTGCCGGTGAACTGATGCAGGACCTTGAATGTCCCCGCGACCGCCGGCTTTTGGGATACGAGCGCAATAATCAAAAGTGCGGCAAGCGCACGGAAATCAAAATGCATGAAGGAATCCCCAGACCTACAAGACATGGTATCTGATGGAACCTGACCCACAAAGAAGAACCGGCGCCGTCAGAACTGCCGTTACGGCGTGGTCCGCTTTCGCCGGGCCGATTTGCCGTTAGATTGCCGGCCATCGTCGCGTCCGGGCACGAGTTCCGGCGTCGGCAGCATCGCGGCCGTTGCGTCAGGCTTGCGCTCCACGGGCGGCGCCTTGGCTGCTGGGGGAGGCGACGGCGGCTCGGCCGACTTCGTTGAGTCAGGCTGCACCGGGGCTACGGCTGCCTTGGTTGCTGTCCGACTTGCGATTTTGGCAGCCATCCTGATTTCGCGCCGCTTGCGGCTTCGTTCGCGCTGGCGGGCGAAACCTTCCCGTATGCCGGCAACCGGCCTGGAGGCGGCATATATCGTCTTCGCGACTGCGCGAAAAATTTTTCCGCCTGCCCACACCAGCTCATACGGCGCGAACAGACGCCAGGTCTGGTCGCTCTCGACGATGCCGCGCGCCACGAGCTCTCCGGCAAGGGCCGTCGTATTGAGGCCATGACGGTCAAAGCCGCTCGCCACCCAGATGCCGCGCTCGATCTCCCCGATCTGCGGCATGTGATGGATCGTGCGCCCGAAAGTACCCGACCAGACATGTGCGGCCTTGACGGCGCCAAGCTGCGGGAAAATTCGGTGTATGCTTGTTGAGAGGCGGCGCGCGAAGCGCCGCGCGTCAACCTGCCCTACGGTCATGAAGCCGGACCACTGCAGGCGGTCGCCGCCGATGACCCGGTAATGATTGTCGAAACGGCTGGTATCGGTGACGGCGCCGCGGTAGCGCACGATATCCTGCAGCAGCGGGCCGAGCGGCCCGGTCTCCATCACATAGGTCGTGACCGGCATCAGCGTCGCGCCGAGCCGCGGCATCAGCGAGC
>CAZNTY010000444.1:0-10138 GCA_964576085.1 uncultured Undibacter sp.
GACCTGGTGCCGTTCGAGAAATACGCCGCGGCGGCGCAGTCGTTGACGCGCCCGGCTTCCGCCGCCCGCGCGCTGCAGAACGGCGCGCCGAACATCGAGCGCGCCGACAAGCTGGTGCAGCTGATCGCGCGGCAGAAGGGCCTGAGCCATCCGGCGATCGACGCCCAGGTCGCACTGGTCGACCAGCGGCTCGAGGCCAACCGCAAGAAAGCCGCGGCATAAGGTTGTGCCTTGTCCCGGGTGTCGCGCATCACGTCGCTGCGCTCGTGCCGCACGGCGTCCGAAGCTTTGTGACTTTCCCGCAACATTTGGAGTCATTGTGACGGCGCTTTGTTGATAGCGGCCGGATTCGCCTAAAGAGGCAGCAATTGCTCATCTTTTTTGCTTGGCGCATTGCAAAACTCAATTGAAATTCCGACCCGAGGCGTCCTGTGGCGTGCGGTCGATCGCAGCCGAAAGTCCGTCGGCACAGTGACGAGCACAGCATCGGCTGATTGTCCGATCGAACCGAAAAAGGGCGGGGTCAATGAAGAAAGTCGTTATGTCGGCCGTCGCGGCGCTTGCGGTGTCCGCGGCGCCTGCGTTTGCAGCAGATATGCCTGTCAAGGCTGCCAAAGCTCCGGTCGCGGCGCCGGCACCGAGTCCGTTCGATATCGCCATCGGCGGCGTGGTGATGTCGGATTACAATTTCCGCGGCGTTTCGCAGTCGAACCGCGGTCCGTCGGGCGGCGCTTATTTCGAGCCGCAACTGACGGTTCCGTTCGGCACGCTCTATGTCGGCATCGCCGGCTGGGCCATCGATTGGCCGGGCGCCTACGGCTTCTCGGATCCGAGCGCCGAAATCGACCTCTATGGCGGCTGGCGCGGCTCGTTCGGCCCGGTCTCGCTCGATCTCGGCGCCATCTATTACTACTACCCGAAAGAGCAGCTCGGCATCGACAGCGACTTCTGGGAAATCTACGCCAAGGTCGCCTATGCGATCACGCCGGACCTGTCGATCGGCGGCAACGTGTTCTATACGCCGGACCTGCTGAATTACGGGCAGTTCGGCTTCGGCGACGTCGGCGGCGTCTACGCGTCGGTGACGGGCAAGTGGGTCACGCCGTGGAAGGTCGGCGACTTCGGCTCCTACATCTCGGGCGAGCTCGGCCACTGGTTCCTCGATGACGGCGGCGTATTCGGCGCCGGCGTCGACGCGAGCTACACCTACTGGAACGCCGGCTTCGCGATCACCTACAAGGCGGTCACGCTCGACCTGCGTTACCACGGCACCGACATGAGCCGGGCCGAGTGCGGCAACTTCCTGCTGGTCGCCGCCGGCAATCCGGCGACCAAGTGGTGCAACGACACCTTCATCGCCTCGCTCAAGTTCGACACCTCGCTGTCGGCCCTCAAGTAAGCCCGGCGCGATGTTCTGGCCTGGGGCGGCGGCCTTGCGGCTGCCGCCCTTCGCTTTTGCGGCGACTCACGCGGTCTTCTCGCGCACCCCGTCGCGCAGCTTGGCGTGGTCGCCGGCGCGCTCGAGTTCGAGCCGCCGGTCGTGGAACGCGGCGAGCGTCGCGCGGTGCCCGATCGACACGATGGTCGAGCCGGGTAGCCGCTCCTGCAGCAACTTGTAGAGCGCGGCCTCGGCCGGCTCGTCGAGCGAGGCGGTGGCCTCGTCGAGGAACAGATAATCCGGCTTGTGCAGCAGGGCACGCGCGATGCCGAGCCGCTGCTGCTCGCCGAGCGACAGCATCCGGTTCCAGTGCGCCTCCTCGTCGAGGCGCTCGACCAGCTTCGGCAGGCCGACCGCGGCGATGACGTCGGCGATCCGCTCGTTGCTGAACGTGCCCGGTTCGGCCGGATAAGCGACGGCGGCGGCGAGCGTCGCGATCGGGAAATACGGCCGCTGCGGCAGCGTCATCACGGTGGCGCCGCGCGGCACCTCGATGGTGCCGGAGCCGAACGGCCAGACGCCGGCGAGCGCGCGGAACAGGGTCGACTTGCCGGCGCCGGATGGCCCGGTCACGAGCACCTTCTCCTGCGCGGTGATGCTGATATCGTCGGCGGTCACCAGCGGCATGCCGTTCGGCAGCCGCACCAACAACTCCCTGAAGCTGATCGCCGGCACATCCTTGGGCGCGACCGCAATGACCGGCGGCGTGCTGGCACTGGCCTCGCCGGCGAGGATCGAGCGCTCGAAGCCGGCGAGGCGCTCGATCACCGCGCGCCATTCCGCGAGGTAGCGGTAGGCGGTCACGAAATACGACAGCGAGCCCTGCACGCTGCCGAAGGCGGATGCGGTCTGCATCAGGCCGCCGAGCTGCACCGCGCCGGCGAAATAGGCTGGGCTGACCACGATGAACGGAAACACCGAGGAGACCTGCGAATAGCCCGCGGTCAGGAACGTCAGCCGCTTCTGCCGCGTCATGATCTGCCGCCAGTTCTGCACGATGTTGGCAAAGCGCGTCAGCAGGCGGTCGTTCTCGGCCGCCTCGCCGCCGAGCAGCGCGATCTGCTCCGAGTTCTCGCGCACCCGCACCAGGTTGAAGCGGAAGTCGGCCTCGTAGCGCTGCTGCATGAAGTTGAGCGCGATCAGCACGCGGCCGACCCAGTGCGTGAAGATGGTGCCGACGATGGCGTAGAGCAGCGCCGCCCAGAACAGGTAACCCGGAATGGCGATCACGGTGCCGAACAGGTGCAGCGGCGCGGTGGCCGACAGGCTCCACAGGATGATCGCGAACGAGCCGAGCGTCACCACCGAATTGAGCAGGCCGAGGCCGAGCGGCAGCAGGCCGACCGCGGTGTTGCCGGAATCGATGAACTGCCGGATGTCTTCCGCGATGCGCTGGTCGGGGTTGTCGGCCGCGTCGCCGAGCAGCTGCATGCGATAGTGGTTCGAGCCGGCGAGCCAGCGGTCGAGGTCGTGCTTGGTCATCCAGTTGCGCCAGCGGATCTGGAGCCACTGGTTGAGGTAGAGCTGATAGACCGCGAGCACGATGTAGATCGCCGCCAGCACGCAGAAATATTCGAGCTGATAGACGAAAGCGTTCCAGTCCCGCTCCTGCAGCGCGTTGTAGAACGCGTTGTTCCACTGGTTGAGCAGCACGTTGATGCCGACGATCGACAGCTCGATCGCGACCACCGCGGCGAGCAGGATGCGGCCCGGCCATCGGTCCTCCGAGCGGAAATAGGGGATGGCGAGGCGCCAGATGGTGGCCAGTGTGGCGAGGAGGCCTGTCACAGTATGTCTCCGTCGGTGGGTCTGTGCGGTGCGATAAAGCGGCGCGCGGGCATCAACAAGCCGATCGCATCACATGGGGATCGCATCACATGGCGATCGGCCGGTTGCGGGGCGGCGGTCCTTTTTATCCGCGTTTCCCCCATGATTCCGAACTTTCTGCCCACTGACCGGCCCGGCGCTGTTGAAGACGGCTGGACGGCCTTGTCGTGATTGGAAAATAAAGACAGACTATCGGTCAATTTGCGGTGTTAATCACTGCAAATACAAAAACAACGTCATCTACGGAAACGCGAAAAGGTAGGGGGTACCATGACGATAACGAAGACAGTTTCGACCCGGCGCCGGTTTCTGGGTGGCGCTGCGGTAGCGACCGCGGCCGCCGTCACGGCGCCGTCGGTGGTCAAGGCGCAGGGCCCGATCAACTTCCGCTTCCAGAGCACCTGGCCGTCCAAGGACATCTTCCACGAATACGCACTGGATTTCGGCAAGAAAGTGAACGACATGACCGGCGGCGACCTCCGGATCGAGGTGCTGCCGGCGGGCGCCGTGGTTCCCGCCTTCGGACTGCTCGACGCGGTCTCGAAGGGCGTGCTGGACGGCGGCCACGGCGTGCTGGTCTATCACTACGGCAAGAACACCGCGCTCGCGCTGTGGGGCTCGGGTCCGGCCTATGCGATGGACGCCAACATGCTGCTCGCCTGGCATAAATACGGCGGCGGCAAGCAGCTGCTGGAGAAGATCTTCAAGCAGATCGGCGCCGACGTGGTGTCGTTCCCCTATGCGCCGCTCTACTCCCAGCCGCTCGGCTGGTTCAAGAAGCCGATGCAGAACCCGGACGACTTCAAGGGCCTGAAATACCGCACCGTCGGCATCTCGATCGACCTGTTCACGGCGATGGGTGCCGCGGTCAATGCGCTGCCCGGCGGCGAAATCGTTGCGGCGATGGACCGCGGTCTGCTCGACGCGGCGGAATTCAACAACTCGTCGTCGGATCGCGCGCTTGGCTTTGCCGACGTCTCGAAGGTCTGCATGCTGCAAAGCTACCACCAGAACTCGGAGCAGCTCGAGATCAGCTTCAACGGCACCAAGTTCAAGGCATTGCCCGCGAAGATGCAGGCCATCATCGAGAACGCCGTCGAAGCCGCCTCGCAGGACATGCAGTGGAAGGCGATCGACCGCAACTCGCAGGACTACATCACGCTGCAGACGGTCGACAAGGTGAAGTTCTACAAGACGCCGGACTCGATCCTGAAGCGCCAGCTCGAGCTCTATGACGATATCTCCAAGAAGTACATGGCGAACAACCCGCTGTTCAAGGAGATCATCGCCTCGCAGCTCGCCTTCGCCAAGCGCGCCACGCGCTGGGAGCAGGACTACATCACGCCGCGCAAGATGGCGTTCGACCACTACTGGGGTCCGAACGGCAAGTTGCCGATCTGATTGCAAGCGCAATGCCGCAAAGCACCATCCGGAGGGGCGCCGGATGGTGCTTTGTCTTGCTTGAGAGCTGTAGGACCTGATCCATGACCGTTCAATCCTTTCTCCACGCGATCGATGGCGTCAGCACGTGGGTCGGCAAGGCCGCGGCCTGGCTGATCATGCTGCTGACGGTCGTCGTCTGCGTCGAAGTGTTCAAGCGCTACATCCTCAACGCCCCGACCGCCTGGATCTTCGACGCCGAAAACATGATGTACGGCACGCTGTTCATGCTGTGCGGCGCCTATACGCTGGCGCAGAACGCCCACGTGCGCGGCGACTTTCTCTACTCCTCGATGCGGCCGCGCACGCAGGCCACGCTCGATCTGATCCTTTACATCGTGTTCTTCATCCCCGGCATCGCCGCGCTGATCTACGCCGGCGCCGATTACGCCTCGGATTCGTGGCGCATCGCCGAGCACTCCAACGTCACCGCGGACGGCCCGCCGGTCTATCACTTCAAGACGATCATCCCGATCGCCGGCGTGCTGGTGATGCTGCAGGGCATCGCCGAGATCGTGCGCAGCATCGTCTGCCTCAAGACCGGCGAATGGCCGAGCCGCCTGCATGACGTCGCCGAGATCGACGTCGTCGAGGAGCAGCTCGCGCACAGCGAATATGTCGACGAGGAATCGCGCAGAATCGCGATCGAAAAGGCCAAGGACATCGACGAAGCGGCGCGCCAGCGCGGCATGGGGGGAGACTTGCAGCTATGAGCGAGCCCGCACTCGGCCTGCTGATGCTGGGCCTCATCGTGGTTGTGATCATGATGGGGTTCCCGACGGCCTTCACGCTGATGGGCCTCGGCATGTTCTTCGGCTTCATCGCGTTCTACAACCCGGTGGAGCACTTCCTCGACAATCGCGTGTTCGAGCTGATGGTCCAGCGCACCTACGGCGCCATGACCAACGACGTGCTCATTTCGATCCCGCTGTTCGTGCTGATGGGATACGTGATGGAGCGCGGCGCGCTGGTCGACAAGATGTTCTACTCGATCCAGCTTGCGTTCCGCCGCGTTCCCGCCTCGCTCGCGGTCGCCACCCTGATCGTCTGCACCTTCTGGGGGATCGCCTCGGGCCTCGTCGGCGCCGTCGTGGTGCTGATGGGCGTGATTGCCTTCAACCCGATGCTGCGCGCCGGCTACGACGTCAAGCTCGCCTCTGGCGTCATCACCGCCGGCGGCACGCTCGGCATCCTGATCCCGCCGTCGGTGATGATCATCGTCTATGCGGCGGTCGCCGGGCAGTCGGTGGTGAAGCTTTACGCCGCGGCGATGTTTCCCGGATTCTTCCTGTCGCTCCTCTACCTCGTTTACATCATCGGCTGGGCGATGCTGAATCCGAAGATCGCGCCGCCGCTGCCGGAAGCCATGACCAAGGTGCCGGTGCCCGACTGGCTGCGTAAATTCGAGGCGGCCTATTCCAGGAACATTTTTATCGGGCTTCTGACCGCGCTGGTCTCGCCGGGCCGGGCGACGGAGATCGCAACCGAAAAAGGCCGGGTGACGTATTGGCTGATCGTCAAGAATGTCATCGCGTCGCTGGTGCCGTTCATATTGGTCGCCGGCACGCTCTGGCTGACCTGGTGGTATGTGATTATCCACCAGCAGGCGGCGCCCGAGGAGGTTTTCTCGGGCGTGCAGCAGCTCGGCATGCCGGATCTCGGCACCGGGCCAAAAACGGCCGCCGAGCAGGGGCCGCCCAGCGGCTTCTATCTGTGGTTTGGAATCGTCGCCGTCGTCTGCGCGCTCTGGCAGGGCCGTTATTATCTGCGGCTCAACGCCGAGCGACTCGAAGTCATCAAGCTCCTGTCCACCTCGATCATGCCGCTCGGCATTCTGACCGTTGTCGTGCTCGCGGTGATCCTGTTCGGCATCACCACAGCGACGGAGTCGGCCGGGGTCGGCGCTGCCGGGGCCTTCCTGCTCGCCCTGCAGGCCCGCACGCTCGACTGGAAGCGCACCAAGGAGGCCGTGTTCCTGACCGCCAAGACCACCGCCATGGTGTGCTGGCTGTTCGTGGGCTCGGCGCTGTTCTCCGGCGTATTCGCGATCCTGGGCGGCCAGGAGCTGGTCGAGCGATGGGTGCTGTCGCTCAACATGACGCCGATCCAGTTTATGATGCTGTCGCAGGCGATCATCTTCCTGCTCGGCTGGCCGCTGGAATGGACCGAGATCATCGTGATCTTCGTGCCGATCTTCCTGCCGCTGCTCAAGCACTTCAACATCGATCCGGTGCTGTGGGGCACGCTGGTCTTCGTCAACCTCCAGGCCGCCTTCCTGTCGCCGCCGGTGGCGATGTCGGCGTTCTACCTTAAAGGCGTCGCGCCCAAGCACGTCACGCTGAACCAGATCTTCAACGGCATGATGCCGTACATGTTGATCGTGATCGTCTGTATGGTCATCATGTATTTCTGGCCCGGCATGACGCTGTGGCTGCCGAACTATCTGTACGGCAACTGAGCCGGAGTTTTTGATTTGACCGACCCGACGCTTGTGGAGCTGACAGCCGCGCAGGCGGCCGCCGGCATCGCCCGTGGCGAGTTCTCGGCGCAGGATTACGTCCGCGCCTGCCTCGACCGCATTGAGGCCGCCGAGCCCGTCGTGCAGGCTTTCGCCCACCTCGATCCCGAGCACGCGCTGCGGCAGGCCCGCGACTGCGACGAGTGGCGCCAGAGCGGCCGGCCGCTCGGCCCGCTGCACGGCGTTCCGGTCGCGATCAAGGACATCGTCGATACCGCGGACTATCCGACCGAATGTGGCTCCGCGGTGCTCTCCGGCCGCCGTCCGCGGGCCGATGCCACCCTGGTTGCCAAGCTGCGGGCGGCCGGTGCCGTCATCATCGGCAAGACGGTGACGACCGAGTTCGCCTATTTCACGCCGGGCAAGACCCGCAATCCGCATAACCCCAAGTGCACGCCCGGCGGCTCGTCGTCCGGAACGGCGGCCGCGGTCGCGGCCGGTATGGTGCCGCTCGCGATCGGCTCGCAGACCAACGGCTCGATCATCCGTCCGGCGTCGTTCTGCGGCGTCTTCGCCATCAAGCCGAGCCACGGCCTGGTGTCGCGCGCCGGCGTGCTGCCGCTGTCGCGCACGCTCGATCACATGGGGCCGTTCGCGCGCTCGGTCGACGACGTCGCGCTCGCGCTCGACGCGATCGCGGGCTACGACCCGGCCGATCCCGACACGCGGCCGCTGGCGCCGCGCAATTTCCGCGCGGTCGCGGCGGAGGATTTCGGCCTCGACCCGCGCTTCGCATTCGTGAGAACGCCGGTGTGGGGCAAGGCCGACGCCGAGGCCCGCGAGGCGATTGAAGGGCTCGTGGCCGAGCTCGGTGAGGCCTGCGTTACCTACGACCTGCCCGCGCGCTATGCCGAGGCCTGGGACGCGCAACGCCTCATCATGGCGGCTGAGATGGCCTTCAACCTTGGCGGGCTCGCCGACAAGGGCGGCGAGCTGGTCAGCCGGCGCTTCCACGATCTGATGGCCGAGGGTCGCGCGGTCAGCGCGACGCGCTATCTCGACGCGCTCGCCCTGCACCGCGCCGTGAACGAGGCGATCGAGCCGCTGTTCCAGCGCGAGTGCAACGCGATCCTGACCCTGTCGACGCCCGGCGTCGCGCCCGAAGGCACCGCGACCGGCAACCCGGTGTTCAATTCGCTGTGGAGCCTGCTCGGCCTGCCGGCCGTCAATCTGCCGCTGCTGCAGGGCGAGAGCGGCCTGCCGATCGGCGTGCAGCTCGTCGGCGCGCCAGGTGATGACGCCCGGCTGCTGCGCACCGCCAATTGGCTGGTGGCGAAGGCGGGTTAGCCTTCGGCGCACAAGAAAAAGGCCCGGCGCTTGGCCGGGCCTTGTGCATTTTTGATGGACGCCGGGGCTTAGCAGCCCATTCCGCCCATGCCGCCACCGGCTGGCATCGCCGGAGCCGCCGGCTCCTTCGGCAGCTCGGCCACCATCGCCTCGGTGGTGATCAGGAGGCCGGCGATCGAGGCCGCGTCCTGCAGCGCGGTGCGCACGACCTTGGCCGGATCGACGATGCCCGCATTGAACATGTCGACATACTTCTCGTCCTGGGCGTTGAAGCCGAAGGTCTCCGACTTCTCCTCCATGATCTTGCCGACCACGATCGAGCCCTCGACGCCGGCGTTTTCGGCGATCTGCCGGGCCGGAGCTTCCAGCGCCTTGAGCACGATGTTGATGCCGGCCTGGACGTCGGAGTTGTCGTTGGACAGTCGGCCGACCGCCTTCTTGGCGCGCAGCAGCGCGACGCCGCCGCCCGGCACAATGCCTTCCTGCACCGCGGCGCGCGTGGCGTTGAGCGCGTCCTCGACGCGGTCCTTCTTCTCCTTGACCTCGACCTCGGTGGCGCCGCCGACGCGGATCACCGCGACGCCGCCCGCGAGCTTGGCCAGACGCTCCTGCAGCTTCTCACGGTCGTAGTCAGAGGTGGTCTCCTCGATCTGCGCCTTGATCTGATTGATGCGCGCCTCGATGTCGGCCTTCTTGCCGGCACCGTTGACGATCGTGGTCTTCTCCTTCTCGATGATGACCTTCTTGGCGCGGCCCAGCATGTTGAGCGTGACGTTCTCGAGCTTCATGCCGAGCTCTTCCGAGATCATCTGACCGCCGGTGAGGATCGCGATGTCCTCGAGCATGGCCTTGCGGCGGTCACCGAAGCCCGGCGCCTTCACGGCCGCGACCTTGAGGCCGCCGCGCAGCTTGTTGACGACGAGGGCGGCGATCGCTTCGCCTTCCACGTCTTCGGAGACGATAAGCAGCGGCTTGCCCGACTGCACCACCGCTTCGAGCAGCGGCAACATGGTCTGGAGGCCGGTGAGCTTCTTCTCGTGCAGCAGGACGTAAACGTCCTCGAGCTCGGCCACCATCTTCTCGGCATTGGTGATGAAGTAGGGCGAGATGTAGCCGCGGTCGAACTGCATGCCCTCAACGATGTCGACGTCGGTCTCGAGCGCCTTGGCCTCCTCGACCGTGATCACGCCCTCGTTGCCGACCTTCTGCATCGCCTGCGCGATCATCTTGCCGATGGTGGCGTCACCGTTCGACGAGATGGTGCCGACCTGCGCAACCTCCGACGAGGAGCTCACCTTCTTGGCGCGCTTCTCGATGTCCTTGACGACCGCAGCGACGGCGATGTCGACGCCGCGGCGCAGGTCCATCGGGTTCATGCCGGCGGCGACCGCCTTGGCGCCTTCGCGCACGATCGCCTGGGCGAGCACGGTCGCCGTGGTGGTGCCGTCGCCGGCGAGGTCGTTGGTTTTCGAAGCGACCTCGCGCACCATCTGCGCGCCCATGTTCTCGAACTTGTCCTCGAGCTCGATCTCCTTGGCGACGGTGACGCCGTCCTTGGTGATGCGGGGAGCGCCGAAGCTCTTCTCGATGACGACGTTGCGGCCCTTGGGGCCGAGCGTCACCTTGAC
>CAZNTY010000445.1:0-2700 GCA_964576085.1 uncultured Undibacter sp.
TGATCAAGGAGAAACTGCCGGTCTCGATCTCGCTCGGCATCTGGCTCACGCTGTTGACCTACCTGATCTCGATCCCGCTCGGAATTCGCAAGGCCATCAGCGACGGCTCGCAGTTCGACGTCTGGACCTCGGGCGTCATCATCGTCGGCTACGCCATCCCGGGCTTCCTGTTCGCCATCCTGCTCATCATCCTGTTTGCCGGCGGCTCGTTCTGGGATCTGTTCCCGCTGCGCGGGCTCACTTCGGACAACTGGGCTTCGCTGCCGTGGTGGCAGAAGATCGCCGACTATTTCTGGCACCTCACGCTGCCGATCGTGTCGATGGCGCTGGCCGCTTTTGCGACCATGACGCTGCTGACCAAGAATTCGTTTCTTGACGAGATCCGCAAGCAATATGTGCTGACGGCGCGTGCCAAAGGCTGCAGCGACCGGCAGGTGCTATACGGCCACGTGTTCCGCAATGCCATGCTGATCGTGGTCGCTGGTTTCCCCGGTGCCTTCGTGCACGCTTTCTTCACCGGCTCGCTGCTGATCGAGACCATCTTCTCACTCGACGGACTCGGCCTGCTCAGTTTCGAGAGCGTGCTCAATCGCGACTATCCTGTCGTGTTTGCCACGCTCTATATCTTCTCGCTGATCGGGCTGGTCGTGAACCTGTTGTCCGACCTCACCTATACGTGGATCGATCCGCGCATCGATTTCGAGACGCGGGAGGTGTGAGTGACGAGGTCTCATTCAGAGCAGCAACAGCCACGCTTCACCTCTCCCTGCCCGGGAGAGGTCGCCCGCCGAGGGCGGGCGGGTGAGCGGGCTCTGCCTTATCGAGAATCCCTTTCCCCCTCACCCCAACCCTCTCCCCGATGGGCAGAGGGAGTCCGGCCGCAGTCGCGGCGCTTCTGCAATTTTGCGGTGCCGTGATGGACGTTCGCGCCGGCGTTCCGTCACAGGAAACCACCACCGTCGGCGTGGCCGGTCTGGTGGTACCGCCGGAGCGGCGGCGCATCGCGCTATCGCCGCTCAACCGGCGGCGCTGGCAGAGCTTCAAGGCCAACCGGCGCGGCTATGTCTCGCTCTGGATTTTCATGATCCTGTTCGTGGTGTCGCTATTCGCCGAGTTCATCGCCAACGATAAGCCGTTCCTGGTCAAATATGATGGGCACTTCTATTTCCCTGCGCTCGTCACCTATCCCGAGACCACGTTCGGCGGCGACTTCGAAACCGCGGCCGATTACCGTGATCCATTCGTGCAGGAGAAGATCGCGGAGAAGGGCGGCTGGATGGTCTGGCCGCCGATCCGCTACTCCTATGACACTCATAACCTCGAATTGCCGACCCCGGCCCCGTCGAAACCGACCTGGTTGCTCACCGAGAAGGAGTGCAAACCGGTGGTCGAGCGCAAGCACCTCTCCGGCTGCCGCGACCTCGAATACAACTGGCTCGGCACCGACGACCAGGGCCGCGACGTGGTGGCGCGGCTGATCTACGGCTTCCGCATCTCGGTGCTGTTCGGCCTGATCCTGACGGTGATCTCCTCGGTGGTCGGCGTCGCCGCCGGCGCGGTGCAGGGTTATTTCGGCGGCTGGACCGACCTCCTGTTCCAGCGCTTCATCGAGATCTGGACCGCGATCCCCTCGCTCTACCTGCTGCTCATCATCTCGTCGGTGCTGGTGCCTGGCTTCTTCGTGCTGCTCGGCATTCTGCTGCTGTTCTCGTGGGTATCGCTGGTCGGGCTGGTGCGTGCCGAATTCCTGCGCGGCCGCAATTTCGAATACGTGCAGGCAGCCCGCGCGCTCGGCGTCTCCAACCTCGTCATCATGTTCCGGCACCTCTTGCCGAACGCGATGGTGGCAACCATGACGTTCCTGCCGTTCATCCTGTCGTCGTCGGTGATGACGCTGACGGCGCTCGATTTCCTCGGCTTCGGCCTGCCGCCCGGCTCGCCTTCGCTCGGCGAACTGCTGTCGCAGGGCAAGGCCAACGTGCAGGCGCCCTGGCTCGGCCTCACCGGCTTCTTCTCGATCGCGATCATGCTGTCGCTGTTGATCTTCATCGGCGAGGCGGTGCGCGACGCCTTCGACCCGCGGAAGACATTCCAATGAACGGCCTGGGCGAGACCTTGCTTTCCGTCGCCGACCTGTCGGTCGCGTTCGGACACGGCGGGCGCCAGGTGCTGGCGGTCGATCGCATTTCGTTCACCGTCAGCAAGAGCGAGACCGTGGCGCTGGTCGGCGAGTCCGGCTCCGGAAAGTCGGTCACGGCGCTGTCGGTGATGAAGCTCTTGCCCTATCCGGCGGCGCACCACCCGTCGGGCCGCATCGTGTTCAAGGAGCGCGACCTGTTGCAAATGCCGGAAAACGAGATCCGGCGGGTGCGTGGCGACGACATCACCATCGTGTTTCAGGAGCCGATGACGTCGCTCAATCCGCTGCACACGATCGAGAAGCAGATCGCCGAGATTCTACTGCTGCACAAGGGGCTGACCGGCGTGCCGGCGCGCCGGCGCATCATCGAGCTGTTGACCGAGGTCGGCTTGCCTGACCCGGAGGGCCGGCTCGGCAGTTATCCGCATCAGCTTTCCGGCGGGCAGCGCCAGCGCGTGATGATCGCGATGGCGCTCGCCAACGATCCCGACCTGCTGATCGCCGACGAGCCAACGACCGCGCTCGACGTCACGGTGCAGGCCCAAATTCTAAAGCTGCTC
>CAZNTY010000446.1:0-7561 GCA_964576085.1 uncultured Undibacter sp.
ACACGTTGTCTGAAAACCCCTGCCCCGGCAGGTAATCGAAGAAACTTCCTGCCGGCGTGCTGGTCTGGTTGGTCCACTTCCCGGTCGACCAGCCGAGGCCGGCGCCAAGTCCCGCGTAAAAACCCGACCAGTTGACCTCGGCCGCCCCTGCACCGCCCGGCAGGAGAGCCATGACGACTGAAATGACGCATAGACAACGGCGCATGACTCATTACTCCACTGCTAATCAATCATTACGTTATTTTTTTATTGGCAAGTCTGCTGGGCATTCTTCATCAGCGACACATCAGCGCTGCTGACCTTGCCGTCGCCGTTCAGATCGCCGCCGCAGAAAATATCGTCCTCGCAGGTGCCGAACTGCTTGTTGAGCAGCTTGAGATCGGTGGAATCGACTTTGCCGTCACGGTTGAGGTCGGCGCGCTGGCAGATGTTCATGCAGTCGAGACCGAGATTGGCCTGAATGATCGCCAGGTCTTTGTCGTCGGTTACGCCGTCGAGGTTGATGTCATAGCGGCTGGGACCCTTTCCATTGTACACTTTCCAATTATTGATGTCGGCCTGCGTGACGCGCATGTCCATGTTGCCGTCGCCTTTAGACTGACACCTGTTCTGCGCGTTGGCGGACTTCTTCATCCGCTGAAGCTGGTTGTTCAGCGCCGTGTAGTTCTTGACGTCGATCGCGGTTGGCAGACAGGTCGTGAGGTCCTGCCCCGGCGCGCAGTTCTTCGCCAGATTGTTGCTCGGGTTGTCGAGGCCGTTCGGATTGAGCGTAAGATCGTAAAATTCCTGGACCGTCGTTCCCACCTGGTATTCCGCCCAGGGGAACGCCTTCTGGCTGGCATTGGTAACCGGTTTGCTGCAGTCCAGGCTCTGCGTCTCGACCAGCTTGAACGCGCCCCGGACGCCGCGGAAGCGTCCGCCGCGGACGGTGTATTGATGAACGGGCGCGAGCGCGATGCCGCCGCCGAGATAGGAGTTCACCGCGCAGCATGAGCTGAGCTGCTTTGCCCCGCCGGGCCCATACCAGGTGCCGCCGTTGTCCTTTTCGCAGAGCGCCTGATTGTCGATCAGCGTATCGTTGCAAGTATTGCCGATCTGGCACGGCCAGCTCCGCACCGAGGGATCCGGACTGAACGTCCCCACGCCCAGCTGGGAATAGTTGGTGACGCGGATGTCGCCCTGTGATGGATTGATGAGGTAGGGCAACATCGGCTTGCTGTCGATCGCATGGCTTGGCGGCACCGCACTTTTGACGTCGATGCCGGCAACGTCGCCGAACAGCTGGTACAGATCGACCGCATTGACCATGGAATCGACGCTGCGGTTGGGGCTGCGCACCATCGGCCCGGCGACGATCAGCGGCACCCAGATTCCGGTCTGGTAGACGGTGCCTTTCGAACGCTGAATGTTGAAAGGCAGCCGGGTCGCCGCGCCCTGGCTGCCATTGTCACCGATGATGACGATCATGGTATTGCCGAGATGCAGCGACAGAAGGGTGCGCCCGTCGGGACCCATCGTCGCGAGTCCGAGGCTGGCAAGCACCCGGCCGATCTCGACGTCCATGCCCTCGATCATCATGTTGAGCAGGCCGCGCGGCGGCACGACATTGCTGCAGGTGCTTTTCGCGTCGACCGGATCCGGCACCAACGAGGTGGGCGGCTTTTGGTAAGGCGTGTGCATTGCGTTGAAGCTCAACGTCAGCATGCGCGGGCCAGTCTGCTGCTTCCACCAGTTGATGCCGTCGGTGCCCTGGGCGTCGGTGAGATAGGTGCGATCGATCGTCGAGCCGCAATCGTTGCCCGGATTCACGTAAAGAGGGTCAAGCGGGCCCGTCATGTTCGTACGCGGCCAGACGTAATAAGCGTTGGTACGACTGAAGTCGGCGTAGGTCGGCGGATTCACGCCGCACGCCTTGCCAGGAACGAAAATGCCGCCGCGTTGAAGGCAGCTACGCGCGGGGTCGGTGTTCGGATCAGCAGTCGATGAAACGATAAGGCCGCAGCGCACCGAATCGCCGGGCGCCGTGTAGCACGCCCCCCATCCCTTCTGCTGGTAGTAACCACAGACTTGGCTTCCGCTCGGATCGACGCCGCCGGCGGTCGTATCCACCGACGTCGGCCCCGGCGTCATTGAACCCTGGAACACGTTGAAGCCGCGCGTTGCCGGCGCGCAATTTCCGGCCGGATCCTGTTCGTTTCCCAGGTGATATTTGCCGATCATCGCGCTGGTGTAGCCAGCCTTGGCCAGCACACGCGGCAGGGTCGCCTCGAACTGCGACATGTAGGTCTGCGGCAAATGCCCGGCGGCGATCACTGCGTCGACGCCGGTGCGTAATGCAAAGCGTCCGGTGAAAAAGGCCGAACGGCTGGGCGAGCATTCTGGCAGCGCCCACGCATTGGTAAACTTCACACCGCTGCGGGCGATGAGATCCATGTTCGGCGTCAGCGGCGGAAGGAGGCCGCCATTCCCGAACGTGCTCAACTGGTCGATGCCGACATCGTCGAGCATGACGAAGATGATGTTCGGCTTGGGTGGCGCCGCCTGTGCCGGATTGCCGCCTCCCAAGGCCAGGACGCCGGCTATGCCGATCGCACCGATAAAAGCACCTGCGGCCATCCCGCGTTTGGCGAGCATCATCCCCCTATCCCCTTTTTTCTGCCCCGCGACCCAGATGATGTGAGACTGCGGATTTATGCGCCCAGCTATTTGAAGGCTTCGGTCACGCTCAAACAAGACAAAAAACACCGACCGCTTCAAAACCGTCGGATTTTTGCCGCTGTGGGGTGACGGCGACATACCATGATTATGGGATGGGACTGGCGCCGGCCAGCCGTCGTGCGGTGAATCCGGATCCCGGAGCTTTCTGGGAGATGTTCGAGCGCTAGTTTTCAGGCGCGAGAGTTTTGTCGAGAAGCTTGCGGCACTCGCTGAGCTCGTGGAGCGCGGCGTGCAGCTTGCGTAACCTGTCACGGCCAACCGGCCCGCTGCGCGGCGGAGCCGGTGTCGCGGGCAGTTCGGGTAACCGCTCGGCATCCTCCTCGCTGGCCGGAACAATCCGCTCGGAAGGGTCAATGCGCGGCATCGGCGCGCTTTGCATCGGCGGCTCCAGCCGATCCGGCGCGTCGTCTTCCTTGTCCGACAGGTCGCGACCGATCAGCCGGCCAAGGAGGCCGGGCTTCCGGTCCGTGGTGTCGGCTGCATCTTCTTCTTCAGCGAGATCAGCCTCGTTCGCGCCATGCGGCGGCTGCGGCGCGCCCTCGCGCCAGACGGCCTCGACGAATTTCACGCCCTGCTCGCGCAGAATGCGCTGCACGCCGCGGATAGTATAACCCTCGCCGTACAGCAGATGGCGGATGCCGCGCAGCAGATCGACGTCGTCGGGACGATAATAGCGGCGGCCGCCGCCTCGCTTCATCGGCTTGATCTCGCGGAATCTGCTCTCCCAAAAGCGCAGCACGTGCTGTGGAAGGTCGAGCTCATCAGCGACTTCGCTGATGGTGCGAAATGCGTCCGGCGCCTTGGTCTCCAAAGCGACACGCTCCCTGTTGTAGACGGCCGGAACTTACAGCGACTGAGCGGAGCTGGCGCCGCCGTTGATCCGCTGCTTGAGGATCGCGGAGGGCTTGAACACCATCACCCGGCGCGGCGAGATCGGAACTTCCTTGCCGGTCTTCGGGTTCCGGCCGATCCGCTGGCCCTTTTTGCGCACCACGAACGACCCGAACGACGACAGCTTTACGGTTTCACCCCGCTCGAGACAATCGGTGATCTCCTTGAGCACCAGTTCGACCAGGGCAGCCGATTCCGTGCGCGACAGGCCTACCTTCTGGTAGACCGCCTCGCAGAGGTCCGCACGCGTCACTGTCTTTCCGCTCATCGCCTAGCCCCGCTGACGACGAAGATATCTCGCTGAATTATTTAGGATATTCGCTTGCTTCGGCGACTGTCAACGGCCCTGCTGCGTCCGTTTCAGCCGCCCGCCATCTTACCAGCGCACCAGGGCCGAGCCCCAGGTGAAGCCGCCTCCCATTGCCTCGAACAGGATGAGATCGCCGGACTTCACGCGGCCATCCTTGTGCGCCACGTCAAGCGCCAACGGAATCGAGGCCGCCGACGTGTTGCCGTGCCGATCGACTGTAATGACGACCTTTTCGGGCGCGATCCCGAGCTTTTTGGCGCTGTCATCAATGATGCGCTTGTTGGCCTGATGCGGCACGAACCAGTCGATATCGGTGGCGCCGTAGCCAGTGGCCTTAAAAGCGTCGTCGATCACATCCGTGATCATGGCGACGGCATGCTTGAATACGGCGCGTCCCTCCATGCGCAGGTGGCCAACGGTCTGGGTCGAGGACGGACCACCGTCGACATAGAGTTTCGACTTGTGACGGCCGTCCGAACGCAGATGAGTGGTCAGCACGCCGCGCCCCTCAGGAGTGTTCGGCTGCTCCTGGGCTTCCAGCACCACGGCGCCAGCGCCATCGCCGAACAGAACGCAGGTCGTGCGGTCGGTCCAGTCGAGGATGCGCGAGAAGGTCTCAGCGCCGATGACCAGGGCGCGCTTGAAGCGGCCTGTTCTGAGAAAGCCGTCGGCGGTCGCGAGCGCGAAGACGAAGCCGGAGCACACCGCCTGCAGGTCGAATGCGGCGCCGTGAGTAATTCCGAGGCCCGCCTGCACGGTGACGGCGCTCGCCGGAAAGGTTTGATCCGGCGTCGAGGTCGCCAGCAGCACCAGGTCGATCGTCTGCGCATCGATGCCGGCGTCGATCAGCGCGGCAGTCGCCGCCTTGCGCGCAAGATCGGAGGTCAGTTCGCCCGGCGCCGCGATGCGGCGCTCCCGGATGCCGGTGCGCTGGACGATCCATTCGTTCGACGTGTCGACCTTGCGGGCCAATTCGTCATTGGTCACGACACGGCTCGGCAGATAGCTGCCGCAGCCTAGCACGACGGAACGGATCACGATGCCGCTCCCGCCGTCATGGCCGTCGTCACTGCGTGGCGGTCGCGCGCCAGCGAGCTGTTGATCTTGGCGAGCAGGTCATAGCGGACCATGTCGTAGCCCATGTCGACAGCACTCGCGAAACCTTCCGCAGTGGTGCCGCCGTGACTCTTGATAACGACACCGTTGAGTCCGAGAAAGACGCCGCCGTTGGCTTTGGCCGGATCCATCTTGTCCCGAACCGCGCGGAATGCGCCGCGCGCCAGCAGATAGCCGAGCCTCGCCTGCCAGGTACGGCCGATCGAACTGCGCAGGTATGACATGAGCTGCCGCGCCGTCCCTTCAGCCGTCTTCAACGCGATATTGCCCGAGAAGCCCTCGGTCACAATCACGTCGCTGGTGCCTTTACCGATGTCATCACCTTCAACGAAGCCGATATAGTCGAATTCCGATCCGGTTCGCGCGCGCAAGATGGCGCCAGCCTCGCGCACCTCTTCGAGGCCCTTCACCTCCTCGACCCCGATGTTGAGGAGGCCGACCGTCGGCTTTTCGAGGTCGAACAAGACGCGCGCCATCGCGCTTCCCATGACGGCGAGATTGACGAGATGGTGCGCATCGGCGCCGATTGACGCGCCGATGTCGAGCACGATGGATTCTCCCTTGAGGGTCGGCCAGAGCCCGGCAATCGCCGGCCGTTCGATGCCTTCGAGCATCTTGAGATTGAAACGGGACATCGCCATCAGCGCACCGGTATTGCCGGCGGAGACGGCGGCATCCGCCTCGTGCTTCTTGACGGCGTCGATCGCGAGCCACATCGAGGATTTCCAGCGCCCGTAGCGAAGCGCCTGGCTCGGCTTATCCGACATGCTGATCGCGACCGTGGTGTGCACCAGGCGCGATCTTGCCTTGAGCTTCGGCTGCGCGGCGAGAAGTGGACCGACCACCGCTTCGTCACCGAACAGCAGGAATTCGATGTCCGGATGCCGCTCAAGCGACAGCGCGGCGCCGGGAATCACGACGTCAGGGCCGTGATCGCCACCCATGGCGTCCAAGGCAATCCGAATAGAAGAGGACATCAATCGACCTCGACGGGAGAGACGGCGCGGCGGACCATAACCGGTAGCATTCTGGAAACAAACGCCTTTCAGATATCTCAAGTATTACTTTAATGACCTGATGTTTTGCTTCACTTGCAGTTAAGACCGCTTTTTCAGGGCCGCCAGAGCGGAAAACGGGTTTGCGCCGGCCTCGCCGCCGGCGCTCTGGGTAAATTCGACCCCCGGCTTGCGTGGATAAGGATCGAGCCCGAGAATTAAAAATTCAGTCGCAATTGCACCCAGGTCGACGATGCCGTTGTGGAGCGGCTCCGGCGGCTCGCCCTTTTGCCTTGGGCGCCTTGCGCCAGGCGCCATATCGTCGGGTTCAGCTGCCGGCGCAAAAACGAGATCGACGGTCTCCCGCACCTCGTTCTCGATCGGATCGAGCGTGACCACGCAGGTCTGCCCTACCCGCGCTTTGATTTCGCCCCGGACCGCAACGCCGGCGCCTTGCCGGGTGAGGTCAAAAACAGCATCGAACTGTGGAAGCGTGCGCAGTCCGGCAAGGCGCGCGACGGCCTCGCGCGTCGGCATGTCGGCGGCGACCTCATAATGGCCGCCGGTCTCGGGAATATCGGCAATCGCGACCGGCAAGGTCCAGGGCCTGCCTGGTGGATCAAGTCGTTCCATGGATTGATCTTTGCTTATGGTTCGGGGAAACGCACCAGGCCTCGATCAAAGGCCTCGAGCTCCTGCGAGGCCAGCCGGGCCGCGGCCTCTTTCGCATATGCCGCAAGGCGCACGGCGGCCGGCAGCGCCGGGCTCTCGACACCAAAGATGTTGCGCCCCAGCGCCGATGACAATGCCTCGGGCTCTGCCGCGGCAAAAGCCGTCTCGTAGGCCTTGGCACGGCCGTAATAGGCTTCGCCGATCCGTCGCATCTCCTTGGGCACCTTGAGATCGCCGACGCCCATTTCCCGTAAATTTTGGTCCATATCCTGGCAAAATCGGTCGAAAACCTGCTGGCCCAGGCGTTTTGCGCGGTCACCCTCCTGGTCCAGGCGCCGCAGAAGCAGAAGCAAATGCAGCACAATGAGCTCGAACCGCCCGTCAACCGTATCCGGGACGCCATAATCCCGGTAAAAGGTCGGCAATCGCGCCTGCGCCACGATCGTGCCATACAGGGCGGAAATGGTGCCGGCCTGCGAGGCGCGGCGAAAGAGGGGCAAAATCATCGGCTTGTGGCAGACCGTGGCGATTCCGCCGCCGGGTAAGGCAAGCCGATCATCAATGCAAGACCGAAATGACGCAAGTTTCGATAGTCCAGCGATCCCCCCCGGCCAAGCGGCGCCGTGCCTTGGCCCGGATCACCGGCCTTGCCGCCCGCGCCCACCCGCCGCGGGGCCGCGGCCGCAACTGCAGCCAATTTTGCCAGACCGACCCCCGCCCCCGCGGGCTGCCGGCCTCGTGCGGGCCGTGCTCGAGGTGGTTGCTGCTGGCTGCGCCGTCGTTGCTGATGGGCGAGCGACTACGTGAGGCTCGCCTTCAGCGTAATCGTCGTCCCGGCGAGCGCCTTCGACACCGGGCA
>CAZNTY010000447.1:0-3712 GCA_964576085.1 uncultured Undibacter sp.
CTTTGCGCTCAAACATGGTGCAGGGCTCGGCCCCACGCTGGCGAAGGGCGGCGAGCTGTCCGCCGACGATGTCGACGCCATTCTCGATGAAGCCGGCAAGTTTGCCGCCGACGTGATCGCCCCGCTCAATGCGGTGGGCGACCGCTTCGGCACGCCGTTCAAGGACGGCGCGGTGACGACGCCGCCCGGCTGGAAGGACGCCTACACCGCCTGGGCCAAGGCCGGCTGGAACGGCCTCGCCGCGCCCGCCGCGTACGGCGGCCAGGACCTGCCGCAGGCGGTCAACGCCGCCTGCATCGAGATGTGGAACGCCGCCTCGATGGCGTTCGGCATCGGCCCGGTGCTGACGATGGCGGCGATCGACGCCCTGCATGATTTCGGCAGCGACGCGCTGAAGCAGAAATATCTCGGCAAGCTGGTGAGCGGCGAGTGGATGGGCACGATGCAGCTCACCGAGCCGCAGGCCGGCTCCGACGTCGGCGCGCTGCGCACCAAGGCCGCGCGCGCCGCCGACGGCACCTACCGCATCACCGGACAGAAGATCTTCATCACCTACGGCGAGCACGACCTCACCGACAACATCATCCATTTCGTGCTGGCGCGGCTGCCGGATGCGCCGCCCGGCACCAAGGGCATCTCGCTGTTCCTGGTGCCGAAGATCCTGCCGGACGGCACGAGGAACGACGTGCGCGCGCATTCGGTCGAGCACAAGATGGGCATCCACGCCTCGCCGACCTGCACGATGGTCTATGGCGACAACGGCGGCGCCACCGGCTGGCTGATCGGCAAAGAGAACGAAGGCATGCTGGCGATGTTCACGATGATGAACCGCGCCCGGCTCGCCGTCGGCCTGTCCGGCGTCTCGATCGCCGAGCGCGCCACGCAGCAGGCGCTCGCCTATGCGCGCGAGCGCAAGCAGGGCCGCTCGACCATCATCAATTACCCCGACGTCAGGCGCATGCTGCTGACCATGCGCGCCCTCACCCACGCCGCGCGGGCGATCTGCTATGCCACCGCGGTCGCAATCGACCGCGCGCAGCGCAGCAAGACCGAGGCCGCGCGCAAGGCCGGGCATGCGCGCGCCTCGCTGCTGACGCCGGTCGCCAAGGCCTATTCGACCGACATCGGCATCGAGGTCGCCTCGCTCGGCGTGCAGGTGCACGGCGGCATGGGTTACATCGAGGAGACCGGCGCGGCGCAGCATTACCGCGACGCCCGCATCGCCGCGATCTATGAAGGCACCAACGGCATCCAGGCGATCGACCTGGTGACGCGCAAGGTGCCGCTCGATGGCGGCCAGATCGTGAATGCCTATCTCGACGAGCTGCGCGCGATCGTCGGCCGGGTGAAGGCCGCCAACGATCCGGCGCTCGGCGACACCGGTGCCCGACTCGATGAAGCCGTCGACAGCCTGTCACGCGCGACGCAGTGGCTGCTGGCGCAGACATCCTCCGACGCCGCGCTGGCCGGCGCCACGCCTTACTTGCGGCTGCTCGGCAGCACGGCCGGCGGCTGCATGCTGGCCGACGACGCGCTCGCCTCGCTGCGCGACGGCTCGGCCGGGGCCGGCCGCCTCGCGCTGGCGCGCTTCTTCGCCGAAAACATCGCCGTGCAGGCCCAGGGACTCGAGCGCGAGGTCACCGAAGGCGCCGACAGCGTGACCAAAGCCGAAGCGGCGCTGGTCTAGAAGAAGGACAGCTTTAGGCCGAATCGGAATCCTTCTCCGTCATCCTGAGGCGCGAGCGAAGCGAGCCTCGAAGGATGAACGGGCGGGCGCCTCAGGATGACGGAGAGCCGCATCAACTTAAACTCACCACGCTTAATTTAACGGCTTCAGCCCGGCCTCGATCTGCGCACGCCGCCCTTCAAGGAACGGCGGCAGCACCAGCCTGCCGCCGAGCTGGTTGAGTGGTTCGTCCACCGCG
Organism: uncultured Undibacter sp.; assembly: GCA_964576085.1. GTDB lineage: Bacteria > Pseudomonadota > Alphaproteobacteria > Rhizobiales > Xanthobacteraceae > Pseudolabrys. The sequence continues at coordinate 1,926 of CAZNTY010000447.1, forward strand.
AAGCCGGGACCGTCGGTCGCGATCTCGAATAACACGCCATTCGGCTCGCGGAAGTAGAGCGACTTGAACCAGTAGCGGTCGATCTTGCCGCTGTTGGGAACCTTCATCGCCTTCAGCCGCTCCGCCCACGCATCATACTGCGCGTCATCCGGCGTGCGGAAGGCGACATGATGCACACCGCCGGCGCCCGGCTTCGCGGGCGGCAGGTCGGGCCGCACCGCGACATGAAGTTCGGCGCCGGGACCACCCGCACCCATTTCATAGACGTGGATGCGATCCTTGCTGGAGCCGGGGTAAGGATAGTCGCGCACCAGCCGCATCTCCATCACTTTGGTCAGGACAACATCGGTCGTCCGCAGGTCGGGCACGGTCATGATGATCGGCCCGAGGCCGCGGATCTGCCGGTCGGGCCGCACCGGGCTCTTGTCCCAGGGATGCGCCTCGCCCTTGCCGCCGTCATCAATCAGCGCGAGTCGCAGGCCTTCGGGGTCGGTGAAATCGAGCGTCAGCCGGCCGTCGCGCTGGGCAATCTCGGAGACCTTCACGCCGGCGTCGGTGAGCCGGTTGTGCCACCACAGCAGATTATTCTGGCCGGCTGACACACGCAGACCGACAACCGAGACGCTATTGTTGCCGCGCTCCTCGCGCGGCGCACGGAAGTCGAAGAAGGTGATGTCGGTGCCGGGCGATGCCAGACCATCGGCATAGAACAGATGATAAGCACTGACGTCGTCCTGGTTGACGGTCTTCTTGACCAGCCGCAGGCCGAGCACCTCGGTATAGAATGTCTTGTTGCCGGGCGCGTCGGCTGAAATGGCAGTCAGGTGGTGAATTCCGGTCAGTTGCATGGCACTCTCACGGCGGGGTCGGCCATCCATGTAGGCTGGCTTGACGTTGATTGCGAGGGCCGATGTCGCTGAAGGAAAAAACGCTGTTCATCACCGGCGCGTCGCGCGGCATCGGGCTCGCGATTGCGCTGCGCGCCGCCGCCGACGGCGCCAATGTCGCGATCGCCGCCAAGACCGTCGATCCCCACCCGAAGCTCGAGGGCACCATCCACACCGCCGCGGCCGCCATCGAGGCCGCCGGCGGTCGCGCCTTGCCACTCGCGGTCGATGTCCGCGACGAGGTGGCGGTGAAGGACGCGATCGACCGCACCGTCGCGACGTTCGGCGGCCTCGACATCGTGGTCAACAATGCCAGCGCGATCTCGCTCACCCCGGTCGCACAGACCGACATGAGGCGCTTCGACCTGATGCACCAGATCAATGCGCGCGGCACCTTCATGGTGTCGAAATACGCCGTCCCTCACCTGCTGAAAGCCGCGAACCCGCACATCATGATGCTCTCGCCGCCGCTCGACATGAAGGAAAAGTGGTTCGCTCCGTCGACCGGCTACACGATGGCGAAGTTCGGCATGAGCATGGTGGTGCTCGGACTGGCCGGCGAGCTGCGCGGCAGGGTTGCGGTCAACGCGCTGTGGCCACGCACCACCGTCGCCACCGCCGCGATCAGGAATTTGCTCGGCGGCGACAAGGTCATGCGGATGTCGCGCAAGCCTGAGATTCTCGCCGATGCCGCCTGGCGCGTTTTCCAGAAGCCGCTGAGCTTCACCGGACAATTCCTGATCGATGACAGTTTCCTCGCCGCCGAGGGCGTGACGGACTTCGATCATTATCGCGTCGACCCAAAGGAACCCCTGCAACCGGATTTTTTTGTGCCGGACGACCGCCCGCCGCCCGAGGGCGTGAGCCTGGGGCCCCAATGACTGTCATGGCCGGGCTTGC
>CAZNTY010000448.1:0-4739 GCA_964576085.1 uncultured Undibacter sp.
GAATGGTGTAAACAATTGAGCCATACACAGTAACCTTCATTATCCGGACGCATACTGTAAATGTCTGTACAATTGCGGTCGAGGAAAATTCATGTCCGGGAGCAGAAAAGCATGACAAAACTCGTTGGTATTTGGCACCTGGTCAAAACTTTTGCGAAAAACGATGCCGGTGAGCCGATGCACCCGCCTTACGGCGAAAAGCCCCGCGGTCTTCTTGTGTTTTATGCCGACGGGCGAATGATGTCGGTGCTTTGCGACTCCCGGCCCGAGCTACCGCCGGACGAGACCATTCGTGAATATAATTCCTATTGCGGCAATTATCGGTTCGACGGAAAGACATTGGTGACGCAGGTTGATGCATCGGGAACACCTGAGCGGATCGGCAGCGAACAGATCCGGTTTGTCTCTTTTGTCGACGGCCGCATGGTGTTGCGTCAGAAACCGCGGCCTTGGAATGGCGTCATGCAACACCGCGAACTGCACTGGGAGCGCATTTCCGACGCGCCGCCCATTGAACGAGCCGGCTAAGCAACGCGGTAACGGATTGGCCGTCCGGAAAGGGCAGCCCGGCAGTTGTCGCAGATCACTTCGATCTCTTTCAACACGTCCTTTCGCGAACCGCCCGCAACATGAGGGGTAAGAATCACGTTTGGCAAAGCACTAAACCGATCACGAGGCCTTGGTTCGACGGCATGAACATCCAGCCCCGCTCCCGCAATTGTTCCATTAGATAGAGCAGCAAAGAGCGCGTCCTCATCAACGAGCGACCCCCGGCTCGTATTAATGAGATATGCTGACGGTTTCATCCGGGCAAATACCTCCGCATCAATCAGATTTCGATTCTCCGCGATGTTGGTTGCATGCAAGGACACGAAGTCGGACGCGGTCAGCAAGTCTTCGAACGAGGCGTATTCAATACCAAGGGATTTTTCCTGCTCCTCCGAAAGACGGTACCTGTTCGTATAAACCACTCGCGCGCCAAAAGGGCGTGCAACAGTCGCGACCAGCGATCCGACCTCCCCGAGGCCGACGATCCCGACCGTCTTTTGAAATAGCCCGCCGAGCGGGCTGAGCCCCACCCAATTGGCACATACCTGATTTTGCGGATGGAGCTTGCGAGGGTCAAACCGGGCCTGGCGCACGGCATTATCGGATTCAACCAGCCTCTTCGCCAGCGCGAGCATCAGCAGCACGGCGTGCTCAGCAGTGTAACGGAGCGACGGGCGCGGAACGCAGGAAACCGCTATGCCTCGTTCCATCGCTGCCTTGAGGTCGATTCCGCTCGATCGTTCTCCCAGCCGCTGTATTAGCTGAAGATTTGGATGTGCCGCGAGGAATTCGGCATCGATAGTCCCCCGCCGGAAAATAACAATCGACGCTTCTCTTGCGATACTGGAACGATCTGGTCCGTCAATCAACTCGACTCCATCACCTTCGTGGAGTCCCTGACCAAGCTCGAATACGCTCCCAGGGTCGACCTCTTCGGGCAGAAAGAAATCGCGGATCCAATCATCCGGCACCGCCTTCGTGCCGGAGATTGCATAGCGACCGAGGCGAATGACATGGTCTTCATCGAGCATGAGGACCTTTGCAGTCCTCGATGATGAGAAATCACTCATTGCTCATTCAGACCGATGGAAGACTCAGATGACTTTCAGCCTATCGCAATGGGGGTAGCTACTGGGCAGTGAACCCGCCATCTACGGCGATTGCCGCACCGTGAATGTTCGCCGCGCCATTGGAGCACAGAAATATGATCGTTGCGGCTATTTCTTCAGCGCGGCCAGCACGCCCACTTGCCGGATTCATATATCTATCTCCGGCCAACTTTTTTTCTCGTTCCGGAATAATCCGAGACGGGTTGATCATGGTGTTTTCCTGTCGTGAAGGACAGACCGCATTTACCCGAATACCTTTAGGGCCGTATTCCAGAGCCGCTGCTTTCGTTAGGGCGAGAACGCCATGCTTCGACGTCGCGTAAATGGATAGACCGGCTTCGGCAACAAGGCCCATCACTGACGACATATTGACGATGCATCCGGAGCCCCGCGAGAGCATATGGGGTAGCACATATTTCATGCCCAGCCAGACGCCTTTCACGTTGATTCGTATGACCTGGTCGAATGTTTCTTCGTCAACATCTGCAAGAAACGACCGGCCATATTGAGGGATGCCTGCACAGTTCACCAGGATGTCAATTTGGCCCATCGCGACAAGCACTTCGTTGACGGCGCGCATGACGTCTGCAGCGCTTCCCATGTCGGCAAAAAATGGTGAAGCGGCTTGCCCAAGAGCGCGGGCCATCTCACAGGTTTCTGTTGCTGTCCTGAAATCAAGGTCAACTGCCGCGACTCGGCATCCTTCTCCTGCGAACGCGAGGGCTGTTGCACGACCTAAATTGCTTCCCGCACCCGTCACAAGCACGACCTTCTCGTTCAATTCTGCGTACACCGCTCACCCCTGCAAAAGCTATTGGAGTACCGTATGATCGCGTGTGGGATTTGGCAATATTGTCCGTACATTAAGGCGCGGTTTCTTGCAAATGTACATACAATTATGCTAGCGTTCAGATGCTGAAGACGCACGCTCACAGCTCTGTTTGGAACACAGCTTCTCGATTGTGCCGCCATTGCAAGATCGAGACGATGGGTGTCCGCCTTCGGCGATATATCAAGCTGACATTTACGGAGCAGACAGTGACTACACCCCAGTACGAAGACATTCTCTATGAACAACGCGGGGCAATTGTAACAATCACGTTCAACCGGCCGGAAAAGCTGAACGCTTTTCGTACAAAGACTTACGGCGAGGTGACCGATGCCTTGCTGCGGGCCGGTTGGGACCGTAGCGTCGGCGTGATTATCCTCACCGGCGCTGGAAATCGCGCATTCGCCGTCGGTGGAGATACTTCGGAGAAAAAGTCTGAGCGTCTCTCAGGGTATGGCGCCGTCGGCGTTCCCACCGAGCACTTGCAGTCGACGATCCGCGATATTCCTAAGCCCGTTATTGCTAAAGTCCGGGGCTATGCGATCGGCGGCGGCAACGTTCTCGCAACATTGTGCGACCTGACGATTGCTGGCGAAAGTGCCAAATTTGGGCAGGTCGGACCGAAAATAGGCTCTGTCGATCCTGGCTTCGGTACTGCCTATCTCGCACGCATCGTCGGTGAGAAGCGTGCTCGCGAGATCTGGTACCTGAACCGCCAATACACGGCTCAGGAGGCCTTCCAGATGGGTCTCGTGAACAAGGTCGTCCCCGACGACGAACTCGACGCAGAAGTCGACCGGTGGGCCACGGAAATCGCCGAACGCAGTCCCACAGCTATCGCGATCGCCAAAAGATCGTTCAATGCTGACACGGAGAATATCCGCGGTATCGGAAATCTCGGATTTGCCGGCGTAGCTCTCTACTACCAGACCGATGAATCAAAAGAAGGAGGCTCAGCTCTTCGCGAAAAACGCCCCCCTCGCTTTAGGGAAGCGCGGGAAAAAGATCTGTTTCGCAAATGAAGAAACGGCCTCGGAGCCTCACCGAGGCCGTTTTCTTTTAGTCCTGGCTGAAACCGGCCATCCAGCCGATGTCGATCGGCAATGCGACACCACTGATGTCTGCGGCGTCTTCGCCGCACAGGAAGGCCACTGTCGCCCCGATCTTCTCCGGATCGACGAAGCGACCTGCCGGCTGCCGGTTCGACAGAAATCGTTTGATAGCGGCCTCTCGTGACAGGGAGTCACGCACCATCAATTGTTCGATCCGGGCATTGCTACTGGGCGTCAGGACGGAATGAGGACAAATCGCGTTGCATGTGATTCCGCTATTAATTGTTTCCAGCGCGATGACCTTTGTCATACCGAGCAAGGCGTGCTTAGTCGTCGCATAGTCGATGCGATTTGGCATTGCGCGAAGGCCGGCAGTAGACGCGACGTTAATGATGCGGCCATATCCCTTTTTGCGCATGCCGGGCAGTGCATGTTTAGTTGTGTGAAAAGCCGACGAGAGATTCACGGCGAGCGCATCGTCCCACTTTTCGTCGGGAAATGCCTCAATAGGACTAAAATGTCTGACAACAGCATTGTTTACGACAATGTCCAGTGACTCAAATTTTTCGATGATGCGCGCTATCATGTCGCGGATTTTGGCAGGTTGCCGCAGATCGGCATCGCTATAGTCTGTACGAACACCGTACTCTTGTTCGAGTTGGGCTTGCTGCTTGGCCGCGACACTGGCGCCCTCAAGCCCATGAAGCACGATGTTGCATCCGCCGGCCGCCAGTCTTCTGGCAATCGAATATCCAATTCCTGACACCGACCCGGTGAGCAGGGCACATGACCCTTTTAGCAAGCAGCCCTCCTGACATCCGTAAATGTCCGGACAATATCAAACCGCGGTAAAAACAAAAGATGGTCGCCGCCAGATTCAAAGAGCTTTGCGGCCCTGAAACACAAGAGGATGGACGATCCCAAGGGCGTCGATCTCGGCACGGAGCGACTCTGGAAGTGGCCCCCGTGTGATGGCTTTGACATTGGCCTTAATGTCTTCGACCGATCGAAATCCAAATACTATCGAGTGCAATCGCTTCTCTCCAAGTAACCAGCGAAACGTAAGTTCCTGGACGCTGATGCCCACCCTCTCGGAGAGATCGATGAAACCGAAATAGGCGTTGAAAAATGTGGCGTCCATCCAGTCGGGAGGGGCGGTTCGCCATCTGTATTTTGGCCGCGCAAGCAACCCCTGCATCA
>CAZNTY010000449.1:0-5765 GCA_964576085.1 uncultured Undibacter sp.
AAGCACGGCACGCGCGGCACCTGGTACGCGCATGCCGGCTCCGGCTGCCTGCACGTGCGGCCGGTGCTCAATCTGCGGCAGGAGAAAGACGTCCACGCCATGCGCGCGATCGCGGAGGAAGCCTTCGCGATGGTGCGCGAATACAAGGGCTCGCATTCCGGCGAGCACGGCGATGGCCTGGTGCGCTCCGAGTTCAACGAGCCGATGTTCGGTGCCCGGCTTGCGCGCGCCTTCGAGGAGGTGAAGGACACCTTCGACCCGGGCGGCCTGTTCAATCCGGGCAAGGTGGTGCGGCCGCCGAAATTCGATACGCGCGAGCTGTTCCGCTATGCGCCCGGCTACCATGGCGAGCCGCTGACGACGCAGCTCGACTGGTCGGCCTATCCGGGCGTGGGCGGCGGATTCCAGGGCGCGATCGAGATGTGCAACAACAACGGCGCCTGCCGCAAGCTCGCCGGCGGCGTGATGTGCCCGAGCTACCGCGTCACCCGTGACGAGCGCGACGTGACGCGCGGTCGCGCCAACACCCTACGTCTCGCCATCACCGGGCAGCTCGGCCCGGACGCGCTGGCCTCCGACGAGATGGTCGAGACGCTCAAGCTGTGCGTGTCCTGCAAGGCGTGCCGGCGCGAATGTCCGACCGGCGTCGACATGGCGCGCATGAAGATCGAGGTGCAGGCCGCGCGCGCGGCCAGGCGCGGCTTCACGCTGCATCAGCGGCTGGTCGGCTGGCTGCCGCGCTATGCGCGGTTCGCCGCGAAAGTGCCGTGGCTCCTCAATATGCGCAACGCGATTCCACTGGCGCGATGGTTATCGGAAGCCGTCGCGGGCTTCTCGACGCGGCGCAGCCTGCCGCGCTGGCGGCGTGATATTTTTACCGAGGACGATGCTTCGTCATGGCCGGGCTTGTCCCGGCCATCCGCGCCTTTGTCGCAGCCTGAAGGCGTGGATGCCCGGCACAGGGCCGGGCATGACGAAAGAGAGGTTGTGCTCTTTGTCGACACATTCAACCGCTATTTCGAACGCGAAATCATCGACGATGCGATCAAGGTGCTGGCGGCCGGCGGCTACCGCGTTCATCTCGCCAGACCCGCAAGTGACCGGGACCGTCCATTATGCTGCGGCCGCACGTTCCTGGCGGTCGGCGCCACCGGGCAGGCGAGAGAGGAGGCGGAGCGCGTGCTCGCGGCGCTCGCGCCTTACGTTGCGCGCGGCGTGCCGGTGATCGGCCTTGAGCCGAGCTGCCTGCTTACCTTCCGCGACGAACTGCCGGCGCTGATGAAGAGTGAGGATGCGCGCAAGCTGGCCGACAACTCATTCCTGTTCGAGGAATTCCTGGCGCGCGAGCAGAAGGAAGGGCGTCTCAATCTGCCGCTCAAGCCGCTGGAGAAACGCGCGCTGCTGCACGGCCATTGCCACCAGAAGGCCTTCGCCGCCATGGGCAGCGTCGAAAGCGTGCTCAGGCTCGTGCCGGAGTTGCAGGTCGAAACGATCGAATCGAGCTGCTGCGGCATGGCCGGGTCATTCGGCTATGCCGCCGACACCATCGACGTGTCATTGGCGATGGGCGAGCTCTCGCTGCTGCCGGCGGTGCGCAAGGCGCCTGAGAACGCATTGATCGTGGCCGACGGCACCTCCTGCCGGCACCAGATCCATGACGGCGCCGGCCGCAACGCGCTCCACGTCGCCCGCGTGCTGGCGATGGGCCTCGACGTGCAGCCTCGCTAGCCGCCGTAGAACAGCTGCACCAGGCCGAGCGAGACGACCGGCACATAGGTGCACAGCAGCAGCACGAACAGCAGCGCCGCGAGATATGGGATGTTGTCCTTCGTGGTCTCCCAGATGTCCGACTTGGCGATGGCGCAGGCAGTCATCAACACGCTCGCCACCGGCGGCGTCTGCTGGCCGATCGCGAGATTGAGCGTCACCACCAGGCCGAAGTGAATCGGATCGATACCGACCGCGTTGATCATCGGCATCACGATCGGGATCACCAGGATGATCGCCGCTGCCGAGTGCAGGAAGCAGCCCAGGATCAGGAACGCAATGTTGAGCAGAAACAACACGACGTATTTATTGTCCGTAAGCCCCGTGATCGCGTTGCCGAGCGCCTGCGGCAGCTGTGCCTCGGTGAGGAATGTGCCGATCAGGGCCGAGGCCGCGACCAGCAGCATGACGACCGCGGTCTGGATGCCGCCGTCGATGCAGGCCTTGCGCAGCTCGCGCCAGTCGAGGTCGCGGTAGATCACGCCGCCGACGAAAATAGCCGCGATCACCGCCATGCCGGCGCCTTCGGTCGCGGTGACGATGCCGCCGAAGATGCTGCCGAGAATGGCGATCGGCAGGATGAAGGCCCACAGCGCCTCCTTGAACGTGCGCCACACCTCGGACAACTGGAAGCGCTGCTCGCGCGGGAAGTTGTATTTGACGGCGTGGTAATATGCGGCGCCGGCCATCGCCAGGGCGCCGATCAGGCCCGGCAAAATGCCGGCGACGAACAGCTTGACGACCGAGGTCTGCGCCATCACCGCGTAGAGGATCATCGGGATCGACGGCGGGATGATGATGGCAAGGCTCGCCGCCGACGACATGGTGGCTGCCGCGACCTCCTTGGAATAGCCGCGCTCCTTCATCGCCGGAATGAGGATGGTGCCGAGCGCGGCGACGTCGGCGACGGCAGAGCCCGAAATTTCGGCGAAGAATACCGAGGTGCCGATCGCCACCATCGACAGGCCGCCGCGGATGAAGCCGACCAGCGAGGTCGCGAATGCGATCAGGCGCCGCGAGATCGACGACGCGTTCATGATCGCGCCGGAGAGGATGAACAGCGGGATCGCCAGCAGCGGGAAGCTCGAGGCGCCGTCGTACATCACCAGCGCCAGATTGGGCAGCATCTGCGGCCCCTGGATGACGATGATGGCGACCATCGCCACAAAGGCGAGGGCGACCGCGATCGGCACGTTGAGCACCGCCAGCGCGATCATGCCGATCAGCATCAGGGTGATCGTCATCGTGTCGCCTCCGGGCCGGCGTCGGGTGGCGGCGGTGCGCCATGCGACATGGCCTCGATCGCCTCGGTGTCGAGGAAGCCGTGACCGCGCGCGTCGCGCAGCACGTTCGGGATTCGCAGCGCTTCCGCGACGAGGAACAGCGCGGCGCCGATCGGGATGGCGGAGGTGGTGACGCGCTGCGGCATCCATTCCAGGCTGACCAGATTGTCGCCGCCGAGCACGATCAGCACCTGGATGCCGGTCCAGGTCAGCATGATGAAGAAAATGAATACGCAGGCTTCGGCAAAGACCGTTGCGATCAGCCGGAGCCTTGGCGGCATGGCATTGACGAAGCCGGGAACGCCGATATGCGCGCCCTTGAGAGCCGCCAGAGCCGAGCCGTAATAGGTCAGCCACACCAGTCCGACCGACGCGATCTCGTCATACCAGGACAGCGCATAACCGACGTAGCGGAAGCAGAAACCGCAGATCACCAGAAGGGTGAGCGCGGCGACCAAGATGACAACGATGGTTTCAAGCAACCGCTCGAAACCGGTGCGCAGGCTGTCGAGATTCAAGGACGACCCCCGGAAAAAAGGGCCGTCTCCCGGACGGCCCTCGTCTTCATGATGTTGTTATTTTCCCAGCGCGAGCGACTTGTCGATCAGCTCCTTGCCGCCTGGCACATCCTTGGCAAACTCCTCGTAGATCGGCGCGCTGGCCTTGATGAAGGCCTCCTTGTCGGCGTCGTTCACCTGCATGCCGGCGTCCTTCAGTTTCGTGAACAGACTGTTGTCGAGGTCGGCGGCGATCTTGTAGACCTCCGGCTGCATCTCGACCGCCGTGTCGTTCAGAATCTTCTGCACGTCGGCCGGCAGCCGCGTCCAGCTCGCGCCGGCGGTGACATAGGCCGGCGTGTAGACGTGGCCGGTCATCGAGAGATATTTCTGCACCTCGTAGAAACGGGAGGGATAAATCTGCGCCAGCGGATTTTCCTGCGCGTCCATCACCCCGGTCTGCAGCGCGACGAACACCTCGGACAAAGCGAGCGGGCTCGGGTTGGCGCCATAGGCCTTGAACATCTTGACGCGCCAGCTTCCGCCCGGCACGCGCAGCTTGAGGCCTTTCAGGTCCTCCGGCTTCACGATCGGCCGCTTGTTATTGGTGATCTGGCGGAAGCCGTTCTCCCAGACCGCGATGATGTGGTAGCCGGATTTCTCGGCGAGCGGGACCAGCGTCGGATTGACGACCTGATCGCGAATTTTCGCCATGTGTGCGCGGTCCTTGACCAAGTAGGGCATTTCGAACAGGCCGAAGGCCGGCACCTGTGACGACATCACGGTTGATGGCAGGGCCAGATCGACCGTGCCGAGCTTGAGTTTCTTCATCAGTTCGCTGTCGCCGCCGAGCTGGCTCGATCCATAGACCACTACCTTGGCCTTGCTGCCGAGCTTGGCATTGGCGCGCTTGGCGAACTCCTGTGCCGAAAGATCAAACAGCGAGCCCGGCTCGCCCACATGGCCGAACTTGATCTCGGTCTGCGCGGCGGCGCTCGCGCACGACAGCGCGATTGCTGCGGCGGCCGTCAGGATGAATTTAAAGGCTTTCATAGGGGCTTCCTCCACGGTCTTTGGCTTACCAGTCTGCGCCGGTATTTCTTGCCGGTTATCAATGCAAAACCGTGCATCCAGCGCAAGCAGTGCTTTGACGAGGCGCCGTACGCGTCTGCACCTGCGCTGCCGTCATGCCCGGTATTCTCGATCGATTCCGTGCTCGCAAGTGCGAACACGGTCGGCTAATTTCCGCCAACCCCAGAGGAGCAAAATGTCCAATAAAATCGATCTGTCCGGCCGCTTCGCGGTCGTCACCGGCGGCGCGCAGGGAATCGGGCGGGCCATCGTCGAGCGCTTTTTGGCCTCCGGCGCCGCGGTTGCGATCTGGGACAGCGACAAGGCGCTGGCCGACAAGACGGCTGCCGAGCTCAAGGGTCAAGGCAAGGTCATCGCCGTGGCGGTCGACGTCACGAAATACCCCGACGTGGAGCGCGCACGCGATGAAACGCTCAAGGCGTTCGGCCGCATCGACATCCTGGTCAACAATGCCGGCGTCGCCGGCAAGAACGTCACGACCTGGGAATACCCGATCGAGGAATGGCGGCGGGTGATGTCGATCAACCTCGACGGCCAGTTTCACTGTTGCAAGGCGATCGTGCCGGGAATGATCGCGCAGGACTACGGCCGCATCGTCAACATCGCGTCGATCGCCGGCAAGGAAGGCAATCCGAATGCGCCGGCCTACTCGGCCTCGAAGGCGGGCGTGATCTCGCTCACCAAGTCGCTCGCCAAGGAAACCGCGACCAAGGACATCTCGGTGAACTGCATCACGCCGGCGGCAGCCAAGACCGCGATCTTCGATCAGATGACGCAGAGTCACATCGACTACATGCTGTCGAAGATTCCGCGCGGACGTTTCGTGCGGGTCGACGAGATCGCCGCGCTCGCGGCGTTCTGCGCGTCTGCCGATTGCTCCTTCACCACCGGGGCGGCCTTCGATATTTCGGGCGGACGGGCGACCTATTGACCGATCCCGCGGCCCTTCGTCGCCAGCGACTGACCGGCATCGCGCTGATGTGCTGTGCGGTGGCGACATTTTCCTGTGTCGATACGACGGGAAAATATCTCAACCACTACATGATGACGATCCAGGTGGTGTGGGCCCGTTACTTCTTCGCCTTCCTGGTGTCGCTGTTCATTTCGAATCCGTTCAAGGATCCGG
>CAZNTY010000450.1:0-1806 GCA_964576085.1 uncultured Undibacter sp.
TGCGCAACACCGTTCTCGCCGCCTGCGCGCGCCGCGGCTGGGCGATCCCCGCGCAACTCGCCTAAGCCTATGGCGCTCATCGCCAACCGGCCCCTCGGAAGCGTGAACGGCTTGTGAGGCTCCGCCCCCTCGTCTAGCCTCCCCGCCCAATCGCAGGTTCCTCGGGGAGGTTCGACAACGTGGCCAATGTTTCAACTGCAGGCGGAGGCAAAGTCACCCCGCCGCTGGGGCGCATCTTCATGCGCAAAAGCGTCGAACAAATGCACGCCGAGCACGCTGGCAGCGAACTCAAGAAATCGCTCGGCGCGCTCAACCTGATCTTCCTCGGCATCGGCTGCATCATCGGCACCGGGATTTTCGTGCTGACAGGCAAAGCGGCGGCTGACTATGCCGGCCCCGGCATCATGATCTCGTTTGTCATTACAGGTCTGCTCTGCGCGTTCGTGGCGCTCTCCTATTCTGAACTCGCCGCCGCCATCCCGGTATCGGGCTCGGCCTATTCATACAGCTACGCATCCATGGGCGAGTTCGTCGCCTGGATCATGGGGCTCCTGCTGCTGCTCGAATACGGCGTCGCCGCCTCAACCGTTGCAGTGGGCTGGTCCGGCTACGTGGTGAGCTTGCTCGATCAGTTTCATATCCACGTGCCCACGGCGTTGACCATCGCGCCAACGGAACACGCGGTGGATCCCACGACCGGGCAGACCGTGAACGGCGTCATGAACTTGCCGGCGATGATCGGCATGGTTGCGGTGACGGCGCTTCTGGTGGTCGGCGTTTCGGAATCGGCCAACGTCAATAACGTCATCGTTGTGATCAAGGTGGCCGTCGTCGTCGCCTTCATCATCATCGGTGCGGCCTATGTGAAACCCGAGCTTTGGTCGCCGCTTATCCCGCCCCAAACGCCCGCGCCGCCGCCGGGCTCGGACATGTCGACATGGGGACAGATCAAGACCGCGCTGGGCAATGTCATCAACGGCTCGAGTTCCGGCTCCAAATACGGCGTCGGCGGCCTCATCGCCGGCGCGGCGACCATCTTCTTCGCCTATATCGGCTTTGAAGCGGTCTCCACCGCCGGCGCGGAATCCAAGAACCCGGCGCGCGACATGCCGATCGGCATTCTAGGCTCGCTGATCATCTGCACGATCCTCTATATCCTGACCTGCGCCGTATTGGTCGGCATCGTGCCGTACACCGAGCTGCATGATCCCGCGCCAATCGCCAAGGCCGTGAACGCCATCGGCCTGCCATGGTTTGCGCTGCTGGTGAAGCTCGGCGCCTTCGCCGGCCTTTCGTCGGTGATGCTGGTGCTGCTCTACGGGCAGACGCGCATCTTCTACTCGATGGCGCGCGATGGGCTCCTGCCATCCATCTTCGCGACCGTGCATGCGAAGTTCAAAACGCCGTGGATCAATACGATCCTGGTGGGCCTCGTCGCCGCCGGCTTCGCGGGCTTCATGGGCCTCGACTTCCTTTCCGACATCACCAATGTCGGAACGCTGGTCGCCTTCGCCATCATCTGCATCACAGTGATCTATCTGCGCTTCGTCCGGCCCGACCTGCGGCGTCCGTTCAAGATGCCGGCCTGGCTATCGATCATTTGCGCCATCCTCGGCGCCTTGATGTGCTCGGTGCTGGTCAAGCAGATCATGAACAACCCGTTCTCGAGAAATTTCTTCCTCGGCTATCTCGGCATCGGCATCCTCGTCTACTTCGTCTACGGCATATGGAACTCGAAGCTGGGCAAAGGCCAGGTTATCGCCGGCGCCTCGGACGAGCCGAACCCGGCGCAGCCGTAAAACGTCG
>CAZNTY010000451.1:0-1928 GCA_964576085.1 uncultured Undibacter sp.
ATCGAGAAGCTGCATTTCAACGTCGGCGTCGCCCACATCTACGAGTTCGCCAACGCGCTCGGCTCCGCCATCGCCAATCCGGCAAGGACCCCGGATTTTGCCTGGGCCGTGAAAGAGGCCGCCTCCATCATGGTGCGGCTGGTCAATCCGATGATGCCGCACCTGGCCGAGGAATGCTGGGCGGCGCTGGGGCATAAGACCCTGGTGGCCGAGGAGCCCTGGCCGGAGGTCGAGGCCGCCCTGCTGGTCGAAAATACCATTACTTTACCGGTCCAGGTTAACGGTAAGAGGCGCGCCGAGGTTGCGGTGCCCCGCACCGCGACGGCGAACGAGGTCGAAGCTGCCGTGCTGGCTCTGGACGCGGTGCAAAAGGCCCTCGACGGCAAGCGCCCGAAAAAGGTCATCGTCGTCCCGCAAAGGATCGTGAATGTGGTGGCTTGAGCCCCGCTCGACGGTCTCCCGCGTCGCCAGTCTGGCGATCTCCCTGGCGTTGGCTTCCGTGCTCGCCGGCTGCTTCGAGCCGCTTTACGGCGAGAGGACGCTGGCCGGCGGGCCCGGCCTGCGCGCCCGGATGTCGTCGATCGCGGTGGAGCCGATCCGGGCAACCGCCGGCTCGCCGAGTGCGCGGATCGCGGTCGAGCTTCAGAACGACCTGACATTCAATTTCAATGGCGGCGGAGCAAGTCCAACCAAGGCCTACCAGCTTCGCATCGACATGTTCACCCAGACCCTCCAGGTCATCGTCGATGAGACCACCGCGCGTCCGGACGTGCAGCAATTCGGCATCACGGCAAGCTACACTCTGACCGAACTCGCCACCGGCAAACCCGTGGTCAACGGGACCGCCGCCGCCCGCGTGTCCTACGACAATCCGGGCCAGCAGCAGCGCTTCGCCAATGCCCGCGGCCAGCGCGACGCCGAGAACCGCGCCGCCAAGGTGATCGCCGACGACATTCGCACCCGGCTTGCCTCTTATTTCGCCGCGGGCACCTAGAGCAAGATTCGGTTAGCCGGAATCGAATGGGGATTCCCAAATCGGCGAGGTTCTGATTCAAGATGCTGGCTGGATTGGAGGCCAGCATCGATGGCCCGACCTTATTCGCTCGACCTTCGTGAACGTGTTGTTGCTGCGGTGATGGCTGGCGAGAGCTGCCGTGCCGTCGCCGCGTCATTTCGGGTGAGCGTGTCGGCGGTGGTGAAGTGGTCGCAGCGGTTCCGCAAAACCGGGAGTGTGGCGGCCGGTCGGATGGGAGGATACCGGCCACGGACGTTGGAAAGCGAGAGTGGCTGGCTGCTCGGCCGTTTGGCTGAACAGCCGGACCTGACCTTGCGGGCGCTGGTACTGGAGCTTGGCGAGCGCGGCGTAGTGACGAGCTATGGGTCAGTCTGGCGCACCGTGCATCGGGCCAACTTCAGCTTCAAAAAAAACGCTGTTCGCCACCGAGCAGGATCGTCCCGACGTCGCCAGAAGGCGCTCGCGCTGGAAGGCCCACCAGGGCCGGCTTGATCCCGCGCGGCTGGTCTTCATCGACGAGACCTGGGCCAAGACCAACATGACCCGGCTGCGCGGTTGGGCGCAGCGGGGCGATAGGCTTTTGAGCAAGGTCCCGTACGGACATTGGCGTACGCTGACCTTCCTGGCGGCCCTGCGCTGCGACCGGATCGAGGCGCCTTGCGTGATCGACGGCCCGATCAACGGCGAGAGCTTCCGCGCCTATGTCGAGCAGCTCTTGCTGCCGACGCTCAAGCCCGGAGACATCGTCATCATCGACAACCTCGGCAGTCACAAAGCCAAGGTCATCCGCAGCATCATTCGGACCGCCGGTGCCAAGCTGTTCTTCCTGCCGCCCTACAGCCCTGACCTCAATCCGATCGAGCAGGTTTTCGCGAAGCTCAAGACCCTGCTGCGCAAGGCCTCAGAGCGCACC
>CAZNTY010000452.1:0-11047 GCA_964576085.1 uncultured Undibacter sp.
GAGTATGGGTCCCCGCCTCCGCGGGGACGACCGCCGATGAAAGCCCTCGCCGAGCAGATCAACGATCTCGACGGCGTCGAGGTTTATGGCCGCGTGGTCGGCGTGCGCGGGCTGATGGTGGAACTCGCCGGGCCGCTGCACGCGATGTCGGTCGGTTCGCGCGTCACCATCGAGACGATGCACAACGGCGGCGTCGGCAAAATCCCCTGCGAGGTGGTCGGCTTCTCCGGCGCCAACGCGCTGGCGATGCCGTTCGCGGCGCTCGACGGCGTGCGGCGCGGCTGCCGCGCGGTGGTGTCGTCGTCGGCCGGCGCGGTGCGCCCCAGCGATGGCTGGCTCGGCCGCGTCGTCAACGCGATGGGCGAGCCGATCGACGGGCAGGGGCCGCTGCCGTTCGGGCCGGCGCCATTCCCGTTCCGCGCTTCGCCGCCGCCCGCGCATGCGCGCCGCCGCGTCGGCGAGCCGCTCGACCTCGGCGTGCGCGCGCTCAACACATTCACCACCGTCTGCCGCGGCCAGCGCATGGGCATCTTCGCCGGCTCCGGCGTCGGCAAGTCGGTTCTGCTCTCGATGATGGCGAGGAACGTGGCCGCCGACGTCTCGGTGATCGGCCTCGTCGGCGAGCGCGGCCGCGAGGTGCAGGAGTTCTTGCAGGACGATTTGGGTCCGGCCGGTCTCGCGCGCTCGGTGGTGGTCGTCTCGACTTCGGACGTGCCGGCGCTGATGCGCCGCCAGGCGGGCTACCTCACGATGTCGATCGCGGAGTATTTCCGGGATACCGGCAAGGACGTGCTGGTGCTGATGGACTCGGTGACGCGCTTTGCGATGGCGCAGCGCGAGATCGGATTGTCCGCGGGTGAGCCCCCGACAGCAAAAGGCTACACGCCGACTGTGTTCACCGAATTGCCGCGGCTGCTCGAACGCGCCGGACCGGGCCCCGAGCAGGGCACGGTGACCGGCATCTTCACGGTGCTGGTCGATGGCGACGACCACAACGAGCCGGTCGCGGACGCAGTGCGCGGCATCCTCGACGGCCACATCGTCATGGAGCGCGCCATCGCCGAGCGCGGCCGCTACCCGGCGATCAACGTGCTCAAGTCGATCTCGCGCACCATGCCGCGCGCCGCCGACCCGCAATACCTGCCGGCGATCAATCGGGCGCGGCAGGTGATGGCGACCTATGCCGACATGGAGGAACTGATCCGGCTCGGCGCCTACCGGCCGGGCTCCAGCGCCGAAGTCGACGAGGCCATTGCGCTGCATAAGCCGCTCGAAGCCTTCCTCGGCCAGCTTAAGGAAGAGTCAACGAATATGGCGGAGGGCTATCAGCGGCTGGAGCGGATCCTGGCGGGCGAGGAGGGTTAGGCTTGTCCCGGCGCAGCGCAGCACGAAGTGGTGCGCTGCAGACCCGGGACCATTCCGGACCCGATATCGGAACGGCCCCCGGATCAGCGGCGCACCGTTTCGCTACGCTCACGCCGCGCCGCATCCGGGGCAAGAGCACCCCTAAACCCTGGCGGGGCCGATAATCCCTGGGAAAGCTGAGGTCTCGCCGGCGATCTAAACCGAAAACTAACGTTATTGCCGCACTCTCCCTCCGCGAACGGATTGAACAAACTGCATCGCCACGGCCCATTGCCGTGGCTGCGGCGCATGCCTCGGGGCTTCGGGGGAGTATCTAGTCGATGAAGTCACGCGAAACCCTCATTCGCCTGAAGAAATTTCAGGTCGACGAGAGACGGCGCAAGGTCGCCCAGATCGAGGCGATGATCGCCGAATTCGACCGCATGGCCGCCGATCTCGATCGCGAGATCAAGGCCGAGCAGGATCGCGCCGGCATTCACGATCCCTCCCATTTCGCCTATCCGACCTATGCCAAGGCCGCCATCGCGCGGCGCGAAAACCTGCGCCGTTCGGCGAGCGAGCTTAAAACCCAGCTCGACGACGCCCAGGCCGCGCTCGGCGAAGCCTTCGAGGAGCTCAAGAAGGTCGAGCTGCTCGACGAGCGCGACCAGGCGCGCGAACGCGCCGAGCAGGCCGCACGCGAACAGGTCGAGCTCGATCGCATCGGCGCCATGCGCATGCACGGCGTGCGGGTTTAAAGCGGAGAACGTCACTCCGCGCGGCGGTAAGGCAGATAGCGCGGCGTCCACATCTTGGCGTGTACGATATCCTCGATCGTATCGGCGGTGACGCCGGACGTGAGGCCTTCCTTGTGCGCCTGCCGGCCGACCGCCACGGCAACCGTCATCGCGACGTCGCGCAGTGCGATCACCGGCGGCAGCAGGTTGGCGGCGGGATCGTTGCGCGCCGGCGACATCGCGGCAAGCGCCTTGGCGGCGGCCATGAGCATCGCATCGGTAATTCGCCGCGCCTGCGTCGCCACCACGCCGAGGCCAAGACCGGGGAAAATATAGGAATTATTGGTCTGATCGATTCGGAACGGCACGCTGTTCCGCTTGAGAGGCGGGAATGGGCTGCCGGCGCTGATCACGGCGCGGCCCTCGCTCCAGCGCTCGATGTCGGCCGGCGCCGCCTCGGCGCAGGATACCGGATTGGACAGCGGGAAGACGATCGGCCGCCGGTTGTGCGCCGCCATCGCCCGCACCACCGGCTCGCTGAAGGCGCCGGCCTGGCCGGACACGCCGATCAGCGCGGTGGGCCTGGCGTTGGCGATCACGTCGGCGAGCGAGATGCGGCCGCCATCGACGGCCCATGATGCGACCGCCGCCCGCGGCTGCACGAAGTCGCGCTGGAACGACGCGATATCCGCCATGCCTTCGATCAGCAGGCCGTCGCGGTCGACCAGATAGAAGCGCCGCGCCGCTTCGCGCGGATCGAGCCCGGCCTCCACCAGCGCGCGGCGCAGCAGCGCGGCGATGCCGCTGCCGGCCGAGCCGGCGCCGAAGATGGCGATGCGCTGCTCGGTCAGCGGCACCCCGGTGACGGCGATGGCGGCGAGCAGGGCGCCGGTCGCGACCGCGGCGGTGCCCTGGATGTCGTCGTTGAAGGTGCAGAGCCGGTCGCGGTAGCGCTCGAGCAGGCGCGTCGCGTTGGCCTTGGCGAAATCCTCCCATTGCAGCAGCACATGCGGCCAGCGCGCCTCGACCGCGCTGACGAACTCCTCGACGAAATCATCATAATCCTTGCCGCGCACGCGCCGGTGCCGCCAGCCGACATAAAGCGGGTCTTCGAGATTGATCTGGTTGTCGGTGCCGACGTCGAGCAGGATCGGCAATGCGGTCGCCGGGTCGATGCCGCCGCAGGCGGTATAGAGCGCGAGCTTGCCGATCGGGATGCCCATGCCCCCGGCACCCTGGTCGCCAAGGCCGAGAATGCGCTCGCCGTCGGTGACGACGATCACCTCGGTGCGGTCGAACTGCGGATTGCCGAGGATGCGCCGGATCGAGGCGCGGTGCGGCATGCTCAGGAACACGCCGCGCGGCTTGCGGAACAGCCGGCTGAACGAGGCGCAGCCGGCCCCGACCGTCGGCGTGTAGACGATCGGCAGCAACTCCTCGATGTTGCGGGCCAGCAGCGCGTAGAACAGCGTCTCGTTGGTGTCCTGCAGGTCGCGCAGAAAGGCGTAGCGCTCGAGGTCGGTCGAGAACTCGCGGAAGGCCTGCAGCCGGCGGCTGACCTGCCCGTCCATGCTGGAGACGGTCGGCGGCAGCAGCCCGTGCAGGCCGAAGGCGTCGCGCTCGGCGTCGGTGAAGGCGGTGCCCTTGTTGAGCCGCGCGTCGCTCAGCAGATGATAGCCGGTCAGTCCGGCCGGAACGGTGATGGTCGGTCCGGGATCCTGCTCGTGCAACGCCTGAGACTCCGCCGCTGATTCAGCGCGAGCCTAGCATATGGCTCCGGTCAGGCACGCTGGTCGGCGTCGTATTCGGCGCTGCAATAGGTGCCGCCCTGATATTTGTCGCCGATCGGGTCCGGCGGCAATTTCGCCTGCGCCGCCATCGCCTGCGCGCGGTAGTCCTCGGCCTTGCCGACCGGCTTGTAGCCGAACCTGGCGGCATTGCTGTTGTCGTACCACGACGCGGCGTTGTCCGACACGCCGTAGAAGATCTCGTAGCGGATGTCGGGATGCTCGAGCCCGATGCGGACCAGCTGCACCATGTCCTCCGGCTTGAGCCAGATCGACAGCCGCCGCTTGTCGAGCGGCACCTCGCCGAAATTGCCGATGCGCAGCGCCGTCACGCGCATCCCGTGCTTGTTGGCATATAAGGCGCCGAGCGCTTCGCCGAACGCCTTGCTGACGCCGTAGCGGCTGTCGGGCTTGGTGCGCAGATCGACGCCGATCTTCTGCTCGCGCGGATAGAAGCCGACCGCGTGGTTCGACGAGGCGAACACCACGCGCTTGACCTTGTTGCGGTAGGCGGCCTCGAACATGTTGTAGCAGCCGATGATGTTGGCGTTGAGGATCGTCTCCCACGAGCCTTCGACCGAATGGCCGCCGAGATGGACGACGCCTTCGATGCCGGCGGTGAGCTTCTCGACCGCCGCCAGGTCGGTGAGGTCGGCCTGCACGAATTCGTCCCCGGCCGCGAGATCGGCGGGCCTCTTGAGGTCGCTCCAGCGGATGCGTGGATAGACGCCCTTGAGCAGCTTGCGCAGGCTGGAGCCGATGCCGCCCGCGGCGCCGGTGACGAGAACTGATTGCATGCCGTGTATTCCTGTTTCCTGACAGAGCCGTGCCCGGTTCACGCCGGGCGTCTGCGCCCTGTCTCATGGAGGCCGGGCGCGGACGGGCGGAACAGTGGCGCACTTATCCTATCATTTCACGCCGATCTCGGCGGCGAGCTTGCGGTACCGGGCCTGGCTGTTGCTGAGATGGCGCCGCATTGCGGTGCGGGCCGACTGCGTCGAGCGCGCGCGGATGGCGCTGAGGATCTGCGCGTGCTCGCGCTGGAAGGTGGCGAGATTGGCGCGGCCGAGCAGGGGTGTCGACTGGCCCCACACCGTCTTGCGCGGGATGATGAAACGGCCGAGGTATTCCAGGAAGCGGCGGAACTGCGGATTGCCGGTGGCATCAGCGATCTCGCAGTGGAACGCGAAGTCCTGGTCGACCGCGGTTTCGCCGCGCTCGACCGCCTCGTCGATCGCCGCGAATCGCTCGGCGATCTTCTTGATCTGGGCCGCGGTCGCGCGCTCGGCCGCCAGCCCCACGGCCTCGACCTCGACGCCGGCGCGCAGCTCCATGACGTTGAGCACGTCCCGCAGCGAGGAATGTTCATCGAAATCGACACGGAATGGCCGGCGGACATTGTCGGCAACGAAGGCGCCAACGCCTTGCCGGGTGACGACGAGGCGGTCGGCGCGCAGCGCCGCGACCGCTTCCCGGATCACGGTGCGCGACACTCCGGTCGCCGCGATCATCTGCTGTTCGGTCGGCAGCCGCGAGCCGGGCGGCAATTTGCCGCTGGTGATGTCGGCCGTCAGCCTGGCGACCAACTCGGCGGTGAGCCCGCGCGGCGCCTCGAGCGGGCGCAGCAAAGCCAGATTTTTTCCCAACCGCTTGTCCAATCCCTTGACCTGCCCAACGCCGTAAGGTCATCATATGATATGATCGATATCACGCGGGCTGCAGCCTATCAATCCGCGGGATAGGGCGACCACACCAATAAAGCACAACGATAACGGGAGGATCATCGACATGAAATCACGTCTCAGCTTGCTCGCGGCCGGCCTGCTGGCGGTTGCGGCCGCGCTGCCCACCGGCGCCGCTCTTGCCCAACAGAAGCTGGTGCTCAAGGCCTCGGATGTGCACCCGACCGGCTATCCGACCGTGGAAGCCGTCGAGAATCTCGGCAAGAAGATGGAGAAGGCGACCAACGGCCGCGTCAGCGTGCAGATGTATCCATCGATGCAGCTCGGCGGCGAGAAGGAAGCCATCGAGCAGGCGCAGGTCGGCGCCATCGCCTTCGCCCGCGTCTCGGTGGGCGCGCTCGGCCCGGTGGTCGACGAGCTCAACGTCTTCAACCTGCCTTACGTGTTCCGCGACACCGCCCATGCCCAGAAGGTGATGGACGGCGATATCGGCAAGGAGCTGCTCGACAAGGTGACGAACAGCGGCAAGGGCCTGATCGGCCTGTGCTGGATGGATGCCGGCGCGCGCAGCTTCTACAACACCAAGAAGCCCATCAAGAACATGGCCGATCTCAAGGGCATGAAATTCCGCGTGATGGGAAATCCGATGTTCGTCGACATGGCGAACTCGATGGGCGGCAACGGCGTGGCGATGGGTTACGATCAGGTCTTCAATGCCCTGCAGACCGGCGTGATCGACGGCGCCGAGAACAATCCGCCGAGCTTCGTGTTCGACAACCACTACCAGGTCGCGAAGTACTACACGATCGACGAGCACCTGATCGTTCCGGAAATGCTCGTGATGTCGAAAAAGGTATTCGACCAGATGTCGAAGGACGAGCAGGCGCTGCTGCTCAAATATGCCCGCGAAGCGCAGCTCGAGGAGCGCAGGCTCTGGGAGGTCTATGAGAAGCAGGCGATGGACAAGGCGAAAGCCGCCGGCATCCAGATTGTCCACCTCTCCGAGGCCGACAAGAAGCAGATGCAGGATGCGGTGAAGCCGGTGTGGGACAAGTACGGCCCGAAATATGCCGACATGGTCAAGCGCATCCAGGCTGTGAAGTAACAGGCGGCATAGCCAATCAGCCGGCCAAATCGAAGTGATTTGGCCGGCTGGTGTTTTTCAGGGCGGCGTCATCAACAATCGGGTTGGGGGGAAGCGATGAGGGCGCAATACATCCGGCTGATGGACGCGATCCATCAGGCCTGCGTGTTCATCTCGGGGGCTTGTCTCGTCATCATCACGCTGATCGTGCCGTACGGCGTGTTCTGCCGCTACGTTCTCAACAGCGCAGCCTCGTGGCCGGAGCCGCTCGCGGTCCTGCTGATGATCGTGCTGTCGTTTCTGTCGGCGGTGGTGTGCTACCGCGAATACCTGCACATCGGCGTGGCGATCCTGCCGGCAGTCCTCAGCGAGGAGCCGAAGCAGATTCTCGGCTGGATCATCGAAGTGCTGATGCTCGCGACCAACATGTTCATGCTGGTCTGGGGCATCCGGCTCTGCGAGGCGACCTGGGACCAGACCATCGCTGAATTCCCGGCGGTCAGCGTCGGCCTGACCTACCTGCCGATTCCGATCAGCGGCGGCCTGACGCTGCTGTTCATCGTCGAGCGGTTCATGGCGCAGAAGTTCTTCTCCGAGCCCGAGGTCGAAACCGTCAGCCAGCTGACGACCGAGTGAGGGCGCGGTCATGGCAACAGCAATCCTGATTGTCGGTTTCTGCGTCGTCTGCATCCTCGGCGTGCCGGTGGCCTATGCGCTCGGCATCGCCGCGATCGCCGGCGCGATCGCGTCCGACATTCCGCTCGAAGCGGTGATGCTCAAGGTCGCAAGCGGCATGAGCGGCTTCTCGCTGCTTGCAATCCCCATGTTCATCCTGACCGGCGCCATCATGGCGGTCGGAGGCATGGCGACCCGCCTGATCAATCTCGCCAAGGTATTCGTCGGCCCGATTCGCGGCGGCATGGCGCTGGTCAACATCGTCACCTCGACGATGTTCGGCTGCATCTCGGGCTCCTCGGTCGCCGATACCGCGGCGGTCGGCGGCGTGATGATCCCGCAGATGATCAAGCTCGGCTATCCGCGGCTGTTCGCGGTGAACGTCACCATTTCCGGATCGCTGCAGCCGCTGCTGGTGCCGCCGTCGCACAACATGGTGATCTATTCGATCGCGACCGGCGGCGCGGTGTCGATCGCCCACCTGTTCATGGGGGGCATCATTCCGGCGCTGCTGCTGGGCCTATCGCTCGTGATCCTCGTCCTCTTCATCGCGCACCGGCAGAATTTCCCGAAAAGCGAGTTCGTGCCGTTTCGCCAGGCGATCGCCGCGTTCATCGACGCGATCTGGGGCATGATCACGATCGTCATCATCCTCGGCGGCATCTTGTCCGGTGTCTTCACGCCGACCGAATCCGGCGCCGTTGCCGTGGTGTACGCGCTCCTCGTTTCGATGTTCATCTATCGCGACATCAAATGGCGCGACGTGCCGGCGCTGATCGGCCGCGTGGTCCGCACCCTCGGCATGGTGATGATCATGATCGGGTTCTCGATCGGGTTCGGCTACATGATGGCGCTGCTGCGGGTGCCGGCGATCGCGACCGAGTTCTTCATCCACATCTCGTCCGACAAGTACATGTTCCTGCTGTGGATCAACGTGCTGCTGCTGTTGCTCGGCACGTTCATGGACCTCGCGCCGATGCTGCTGATCTGCACGCCGATCTTCCTCCCGATCCTGCCGACGTTCGGGATCGATCCGACCCATTTCGGCATCATCATGATCCTCAATCTCGGCATCGGTCTTCTGACGCCGCCGGTCGGTCCGACGATGGTGGTCGGCTGCGCCATCGGCAAAGTGTCGATGGAGGCGGTGTCGCGCTCGATCCTGATCTTCTACGTGCCGATGATCATCGTGCTGCTGCTGGTCACCTACATCCCCGCGCTCACGCTGTGGCTTCCGTCCGTGATCCTGCGCTGACAAAAAAAGAGCGCCCGTTGCCGGGCGCTACGTCTGGAGGAAACGGAGAGAAAAGCGATCAGCGGATCGTCGAGATGTCCCGGCTGGTGAATACCGTGGTCGGCGAGGGCTGATAGACGCTCGGCCCGCGCGCGGTGAGAATGTCGGTGCCGAGGTTGAGGTCGCGCGCCGCGATGCCGAAGCCGGCGATCAGCGTGCCCGCAATCAAGGCGACCACCACGATCTTGAGATGGGTGGCGCGATCGGCAGTGTATAAAGACCAGTTCATGGCGTCCTCCGGATCCTGCTCCTGGGTCGGATCGGGCCGGCGAAAGGTTCAACTCGTTCGGCAAGGAAACGTATGGACAGCCCGGCGGTTCCGTAAGGGCGGTCACGGAACGTTGAAAGGCCGGGAGGCGGCGCTAAGCCTAGATACTGCCGACGGTTTTCAGCCGCGCCCGCGGATGGATTTCCGACTGCGACAGCACCGGGGTCTGGGCGCGGAAGCGCTCGACGATGCCGCGCACGAAGGGCCGGATGCCGGCCGAGGTGACGAGCACCGGCGCTTCGCCTTCGCGCGCGGCGGCCTCGAAGCGCTCGCGCACCAGGGTGATGAATTCGGAGAGCTTGGAGGGCTGCATGGTGAGCGTGCGGTCGTCGCCCTGGCCGACGATCGATTCGGCGAAGGCCTGCTCCCATTGCGCCGACAGCGCAATCAGCGGCAGGTAGCCGCCGGCGCTGGTGAACTGCGCGCAGATCTGGCGCGACAGCCGGGTGCGCACGTGCTCGCCGATGGTGGTGGGGTTGCGCGAGAACGGCAGCGCGTCGGCGATGCCTTCGAGAATGGTCGAGAGGTCCCGTATCGAGATGCGCTCGGCCAGCAGCGACTGCAGCACGCGCTGGATGCCGGAGATCGTAATGAGGCTCGGCACCAGGTCCTTGATCAGCTCGGCCTGTTCCTTCGGCACTTCCTTGATGAGCTTCTGCACCTCGGCGTAGCTCAGGAGCTCCGCCATGTTGTTCTTGAGCAGCTCGGTGAGATGGGTGGAGAGCACGGTCGCGGCGTCGACCACGGTGTAGCCCTTGAGCGTCGCGTCCTCCTTCAACGCGCCGTCGATCCAGGTCGCCGGCAGGCCGAAGGTCGGCTCGCTGGTATGGGTGCCGGGCAGGTTCACCTGGCCGCCGGCCGGGTCCATCACCATGAACTGGCCGGGCCAGATCTTGCCGCCGCCGGCCTCGACCTCCTTGATCTTGATGACGTAAGCGTTGGGGTCGAGCTGCACGTTGTCGAGGATGCGCACCGCCGGCATCACGAAGCCCATCTCGGCGGCCAGCGAGCGGCGCAGCGCCTTGATCTGCTCGGTCAGGCGGTCGCCGCCGTCAGGCGCGTTGACCAGCGGCAGCAGCGCGTAGCCGAGCTCGATCTTGAGGTCGTCCATCTTCAGGGCGTTGGTGATCGGCTCCTCGGCGGCGTCGGGCTTTGCCGCGGCGGCCTCCGCGATCCTGGCGTCGGCGGCCGCCTTGGCCCTGCCGCGCTTGTCGAACATGTAGGCGAGGGCGCCGGCGCCGGAACCGAGCGCGAGGAACGGGATCATCGGGATGCCGGGCAGGAGCGCGATGACGATCATCACCGCGGCCGACATGCCGAGCGCCTTCGGGTAGCCGGAGAGCTGCGACAGCAGCGCCTTGTCGGCCGCGCCGGAGACGCCGGCCTTGGCGACCAAGAGGCCGGCGGCGGTCGACACGATCAGGGCGGGAACCTGCGTCACCAGGCCGTCACCGACCGTCAGGACCGTATAGGAGTGCGCGGCGTCGGTGAACGACAGGCCCTGCTGCACGATGCCGATGATCATGCCGCCGATGATGTTGATGAACACCACCAGCAGGCCGGCAATGGCGTCGCCACGCACGAACTTGGAGGCGCCGTCCATGGCGCCGAAGAAGCCGCCTTCGTCCTCGAGCTTCTGGCGGCGCTCGCGCGCCTTCTTCTCGTCGATCAGCCCGGCCGACAGGTCGGCGTCGATCGCCATCTGCTTGCCGGGCATGGCGTCGAGGTGGAAGCGCGCGGCCACCTCGGCGATGCGGCCGGAACCCTTTGTGATGACGACGAAATTCACGATCACCAGGATCGTGAAGACGATGATGCCGATGACGAAATTGCCGCTCATCACGAAGTTGCCGAACGCCTCGATGACGTGGCCGGCGGCGCCGGTGCCTTCATGACCGTGGGACAGGATTAGCCGGGTCGAGGCGAGGTTGAGCGACAGCCTCAACATCGTCGCAATCAAGAGCACGGTCGGGAACGAGGAGAATTCGAGCGGCGTCTGGATGAACAGCGCCGTCATCAGGATCAGCACCGAGATGATGATCGAGATCGCCAGCGCGAGGTCGAGCAGCAGCGGCGGCAGCGGCAGGATCAGGACGACCAGGATCGCCATCACGCCGACGGCAAGCGCGATGTCGCCGCGCTTGAACAGCGCGGCAACGTCGCCGAGGCCGGGAAG